>NZ_JBFXHJ010000229.1:0-2512 GCF_050177135.1 Methanomethylovorans sp. | reverse complement strand
CCTATTGTCCCGCATCCGACTATTCCTATCTTCAGCATTATTGATTCCTTCAGGATAGTTATTTAACTCACACTGGGTAGTTTCGTTCAGTATGGTTCTTAATGCATGCACATAATAACTTTACTTGCATTGGATGTAATTTCCTATAGCTGCTTTGTAGTGCTAAAGGGTCCACTTTGGACGATACGTTGAAAGTTGGAACGAACCGTTCGTTCCTGTGTCTATGGAAAGACACCGTTTCTCCTTTTAAGATGTTCTTTGAAGTCAACGAGTCACACGCAAGGGCCGAAGACCTATTGAATGAAGTTAGAAAAGATAGGAAGAGCGATGCTTCTCCTGTAGAGTACATGTATGTCAGAAGATTGTTCAAGTATAAAAAATACTTGCTAAACAGGACTAGTAAGAAAACAGGCAAGCCTCTTTCCCCAGGTGTAGTACACACATATTTTTCTGTTACTTTTGGCTTCTCTGAGTAAGGCAGTTCAATATGTGATCCAGGCAATCTCCGGAACACTTTATAGGAAGTTCATGTTAAATGCTTCCACCTTCTCTCCGGAGTTGTCTTCTCATATTTGCTTTCAACTCACTTATCTTACCTTTATGTGTGGCTAAATTCAACCGAGTATTTTTAATATCTTTGAAATACTACTTCTGATAGGTAAGTATCTAATTAACGCCGTTTACTTCATAAATTTTGTCTGAGCTGTCGATGAAGAAGTGCTTTGGTCAACTCTCATTAAAAAAGGTGATAAGAATGCATTATGGTTTAGGTATTGATGCCGGGGGGACATATACTGACGCTGTTATTGTAAGGGGGTCAGATGGAGCGATCGTTGATGCAAAAAAATCTTTTACCACTTACCCTGACATCCAGCAAGGAATTCAGAATGTACTGGATTCACTGGATCAGCAGTATCTAAAAGATGTCAATCTTGTATCAGTATCCACGACCCTTTCAACAAATGCGCTTCTTGAAAACACCGGCAGGCCGGTAGGACTTATATTAGTAGGGGAGCAGGCAACAGACAAAGAATATCCTGCTGAAAGTGTCGTTTTTGTTTCGGGTGGTCATGATACAAATGGTGAAGAAGAGTATCCCTTAGACACTGAAGCTGTCAGAGAGTATGTAGAAGCATCCAGATCCTGGGTTTCAGCCTATGCCGTGTCCGCTTACTTCGGTACCCGCAACCCTGATCATGAACTTGCTGTAAAGAGCATGATCCATAGTATCACAGAACTACCTGTCGTGTGTGGGCACGAGCTTTCACAGGAACTGGGAGTTTATGAAAGAGCTGTAACTGCAGCTCTTAATGCCCAGTTGATCCCCATCACTTATCAATTTGTCAATGCCGTAGCTTCAGATATCAGGAAGAGGGGTATCAATGCAAGGCTCTTGATGCTCAAGTGTGATGGTTCGGTCTACAATATAGAAGATGCATTGGAGAAACCCATCGAAACGATATTTTCAGGGCCAGCCGCAAGCATCCTCGGTGCTTCCTACCTTGCAAAGGTAGACACATGTGCAGTTATTGATGTGGGAGGCACAAGTACAGATGTATCAGCGATCAAAGCGGGTATTCCTCAGATAAGTTCCGAAGGTTGCATGGTGGGTGGCTGGAAAACACGGGTAAAAGCTATGACTATGGAAACTTCTGCTCTGGGAGGGGATAGCCATGTTTGGGTCAAAGATAAAAATGTTAATATCGGTCCCAGGAGAGTTATTCCTTTGTGCATTGCAGCAACTATATTCCCGGATTTTCTTTATCGTCTGAAACATAATAAAATGGTCCTGCGTAAAGATACGAATGAAAACTATCAGCAAACCAAGTTCGTTGTCAGAACTGAGTATGAAGCTACTGGCCTGCGGGAAAAGGAAAAGGAGCTACTCAGGTTAATCGGTGATGAACCCGTTTCCATCGTTGAACTGACCGATATGACAGATGCAAGAGAAATAATGCTCGTTGATAAAGCGCTTGATTCGCTCATAAATAAAAGGCTCATCCAGTCTATCGGTTTTACGCCTACGGATGTGCTCCATGTGCTTGGGGAATATGAGCAATGGAACAAAGAAGCATCGGAAACAGGAGCTGTTTATCTTTCCAAGTATGCGAACATGGGCAAATACGAGTTCTGCAGACATGTAAAAGGGCTTTTTGCTATGAATATGGCCCATGATTTGATGTCCTTCCTTATACCTGCTATCCCAAAAAATGCAATAGATGAGGTCCTGAGCGGCAACTATCCTGCAAGGTTCAAGACAGATATTCCCGTGATATTGCTTGGAGGACCGGTTTCTGCATATGTGGCTGAATTGAGATCCCTTATCGATGCAGATGTGCAGGTTCCGCAATTTGCCAGTGTGGGGAATGCCGTAGGGGCACTTGTCGGGAAAAGTGTAAAAAGGGTGGAAATAATGATAAAACCGGCTTCTTTGATGAATCCTGATAGCGATTTCCTTGTATTTTCCTCTGAAGGCAGGGAACGTTTTGAGAGGTATAGCGATGCTGTGGAC
>NZ_JBFXHJ010000228.1:0-2546 GCF_050177135.1 Methanomethylovorans sp. | reverse complement strand
AGCAATGCGACTCCTGCATCAAGAACTTCCTTTGACTTCTCTTTGATGAACTCAGGTGTCTTGTTCCAGAGCACGTTCACGGGGTCCAGGTTACCTACGATAACAGCCTTCTTAACTGTCTTGACAGCAGTTGCAGGATCTACGTTCTGATCGATACTGATAGCATTCACACCGCATGATTCCATGAGTGTAAGACCACCTGTGGTATCACCGCAAATATGGAGCACTGTTGGCACGTTCACTTCGTTCATGGCATCTACCAGTTTCTTGTGGAATGGCACCACGAACTTCTCGTAGAACTCAGCACCAATGAGCTGGTAACTTGCAGTCGGGTCGATGATGACCATGGTATCTGCACCGTTCTCCACCATCTTCTTGGCGTATGCAATGCTGAAAGCTGTGGAGAACTCCATGAGCTTCAGGCCCAGGTTCTCATCTGTGAAGATGTTCATGAACCAGTCGTCACCGTTCAAATGCTGTGCCAGGGAGAAAGGACCTATCATGCTGCCGATGACCGGCAGTTCCTTACCGTACTTGTCTGCCAGGATCCTGATAGCCTCGCAGACAACGCCGATCCTCCCGTGGTCCAGGTTGTAACCTTCCAGTTTGGATATGTCATCAACGCTCTTGACCACATGACCTACAACAGAGGGCTGTTGTTCCTGTGTGCCTGCCTTGATCTTGCAGCCGAAGAACTCGGCTTCAGCGGTGATATCAAAGGGCACACGCACGGCCTCAAAACCGACAACGGTGTGACCAGCTTCACCCAGATCGGCCATGAGCTGGGCATCTTCATTGGCCTGAGGCCAGAATGCGCCACAAGCTTCCATTTGTTCTACGGTACCGGTCTGCGTGACAGAGATAGCTGCCATACGATCTACGTTCTGCCCTGTTAAAATACGGGCAAGCCTTTCTTTAGGGGTGTAATTGGACATAGTAAAATCTCCTCTCCTTTAACAATGATGACAGAGGGGGTAACAGCTATATATATTTTTTGGTTTTGCGTACCAAATCTATATATAGTAGAAGAAAAAAAATCCATACGAAAAAATTATAAACTAGGTGATAGATAAACTTTTTTTTGAAAAGGAAACAAAGAGAAAGAAAAAGAATCCTATTAGGTATATTATTCGATAATAAATAAGCATGAAAAAGGAAATGCTTTTAATTCTAAATAATAAATCAGCTATATGTAGATTGTGAATAATAGAAAAATATAAATAATACCTTGTGAAAAATAAGAAATCGCATAGTATAGGAAAAGAGAAATAAGATTCAGAATGAAATAGGTAATCTTAAAAGCAAATTTGCTTAAAATTATGTATATATGTATAGAATAGGAAGCTAAGGATCATAAATAGTATCTACAAAAACAAAATAAATATATGGGTGAACATTAGAACTTGAACTGAACGACTTAAAAATGAAATTAAATCTGACTAAATCTTTTTTATCCGGGTGTCGACATGCAAAACATGTATAAGTACCTCAAGAGCGCAATTGAAGGCGAAAGCAAAACTGAGAAACAACACGATTTAAATGTATTCAAGAAATCAGAAGAACTTGCTTTAAAATATGGCATCAAATATGATGGGAAAAGCTTTGTACCTGATGATCTTGAACTTGCAGATGCAACATTTGAGGCTGGCATAGAGCTACTACATTCTGTAGGAGTGTACTGCAAAAGCACAGAAAGAGTGATTCAGATAGATGAAGAAGATATCCTGAAATCTCTTAATGTAATTAATCCTCTAGAAATTGGCAGACTGAAAGAAAAAGTAACTGTTACCCACAGATATCCTCTGTCACCAATTCCCCCCATTATTATTGGTGGACCAATGGGGGGAAGTGTTTCCGAAGAAAACTTCCTTTACATAAACTTAAGTGCAGTACTTGAGAATGTTGTACAGGGAATATATAGTGGTGCAATGAAGCAGTTCTGTGGAGAATATATAAGACCAAAGAGCCCATTAGAGATGTTAGCTGTCCTAAAAGCTGCACGCAATGAAAGGCTTGCTACAAAGATCGGAGGGCGTGAAGGACTGGCATTGATGGGACCCAGTACACCTACACTCCCCACATCATATCTGCTTGTGTCATCGGATGAACTATACTCAAGCTATGACCCTCAGGAAGTCTACATGGATGATCTGAAAGTAGATTACGAAACATTGTCCAAATGTATCTTCCACCAAGAACATGGAAACCATTATATTTCTGGGCAAGTGCCTGTTTTTGGGGGGCCGTGCATAGGTTCGGCTGAAGGACTTGCAATAATAGATGTGGCTGAAACTTTACAGTCAAAAGTACTCGCACATTCAAGTATACATGCTTCTGGATCTTCACACGCAACTACTGGATCTTCATCTGCTAAAGAGATACTTTGGGCTTCAAATCTCTCCTCACTTGCAATATCAAGGAATATGGACTATTACACTGCAAGATATTATTGGAATGCTGCTGGTATATCTACTGATATGATGTTCTATGAAACTGCTGCCCAGGCTATAGGGGACACTGTATGCGGCAGGGATATATTACTAGGA
>NZ_JBFXHJ010000227.1:0-2556 GCF_050177135.1 Methanomethylovorans sp. | reverse complement strand
TTAGCCTGAAGGATGGCCTTTTTCAGATCTTCCAGTTCTGTTTCCTTCTCGCCCTGGGTGATCTGCTCGATGAGAGGAATGCCCATAGCCTCGGCCTGCAATTGCGCCAGGCCGATATTGGGCGTGTGGAACATATAGGAATCGGGATTGATGCTCTTAATTGTGATCAGGCACTCAATGGCATAGTTCTGCTGCTGCATGATATACATGGCATAGTTACTGTCCTTGCCTGAGCTGAACAGCACACCCAGTTTCAGGTTGGGATGATCATGGAACTTTTTGAGGTAATCCGTCTTGGTATTGGATCCCGCTCTTCTGGCAAGCCTGTCGATGGCCTTATCGAACCTGCTGCCATACTGGGCAGCCTGTTTCTTTCTCCGGGTGACCTCCGCAGGTATGCAAAGCCTTTCTCCTACCCTGCGCAGGATGAGCTTGTTCTCAGTATCATTGATCTTGAACTCCGGCGGTATCTTCAGGCCGTATTCCACGAACCTTTTATCAAGATAAGGCACTCGCATCTCGATGTTGTTGTACATGGACACAACATCGTCCCTGTAGGTGTTTTTCTCGTAGATCTTCAGGATATCGGCATAACAATCTCTGCTGATATCTGTGGAACGCTTGTGCCTGTCGTACCCTGCGAACAGCTCATCTGCCCCTGAGCCCGAGAACATCACGCGCATCCCATCCTCCTTTGCTGCCTTGCAGGCAGTGTACATGGTAAGAGCTACACCGACCTTGGGCACATTCGTATCCTCTACAAGGGGCACTACGGTCTTGAGATACTCTTCCGCCTGTTCCAGGTCTATCTGGTGCACCACAAGCTCAAGCCCCAGTGCTTCCGCCACCTTTTTAGCATATTCTATGTCCGGTGGCTCCTGCACGTCCCTGAGGCCAGCACTGTAGCATTTGAAATCCTTTCCGGGAATTTTTCCAAGCTTTCTGCACATGTATGCCAGGATGGTTGAATCCAGTCCCCCTGAGAACAGTATCCCGAAAGGCTCGTCAGGAAAACGGATCTTTACAGCGTTTTCAAGCAACTGTTGCACTTGTTCTGCAATTTGCTCAAAAGTGCCTTCATGCTGAGGAGTAATAAAAAAGAAATTCCGGGTGTAACGGTCCACAGTTCCATTCTTGATATCATAAGCCAGTATCTCCCTCGGGTTGAGCTCTTTTATGTCAGTATAGCCTGTTGTCTTCAATGCCTTTTTCTCCGAGGCGAAGGCAAAACCCTCTGAAAAGCTGTACCAGAGAGGTTTCAGACCAATGATATCCCGCGCAATATAAACTACACCTTCCAGCCAGTAGGCAAATGCATACACACCCCGCAGCATATCCAGAGCGCCACAGATATTTCGCATCACTGCTGTGGGATCTGCGGTATTCACATTGTCATCGTGCAGTCTTTGTTCTATAAGCTTTACAAGCAGATCCGAATCATTGGAAGCATCTATCCGGCAAGCTTCTGCCAGTTCTTTCCAGTTATAGATCTCACAATTGGACGTGAAGATGCCTGCATGAACAAGAGGCTGCCTGGTGAAATTTACCATGGAATGCAGGGTGTGACCAATGATATTGTTCTCATGCGGAAGGTGCAGCTTCTCAGCAGCATCTGCATATTCCTTCCAACCAGGTCCTGCGGCGCCTGTGCCGTCCTTTCCGCGGCCGGACAGTATATGCAACGCTCTGAGAGTTAGTTCGGAAGCGTTCTCCTTGTTAAAAAAGCCAGTAATACCGCACATTTTCCTCTTCCTGTTAGTTACCTTTCGGATCAGCAGGATAAATGCGGTTGCTTGCTAATAACCTATCGCATCTCATCAGGGCATCGAAATTTCCTTGAGGAAAAATGTCCGGGCTCAGGGGTTACAGTTGAACCGGACCCTTTCCTCAGGGGTCAATGAAATATAGAACCTTAGGATGTCATCCGGATCTATGTCGTCTGCGAGTTTGAACCCTCTCTCTGCACCGGCGTTAAGGAACTTTTCTTCCTTTTCATGCTTTTTCAGTATGAGCTCCCTTATCACATCGTCGCTCATAGAGGACATATCTACCCTTTTGAGCAAACCGATGTTTATGAAATTCTCTTCTATGCGCTTATAAAGCTCATCAGCGGTCCGGTAATTTGGCTTTTCCTCTATCACAGCTTCTGCATCCAGTAAAAAGATCTCTTCCCCGTTATCTTTTCTATAGGACAAGGCGATCTTCTTCATTACTATATTGCCGTTCTCGCAAACCACCATATTACGCTCAGGTCTCATTTTTTTACCTCTTGCTGGGCGTTTGATCAAATTAGACCCTGGATGGATGTACCACCATTCTTCTTCCAGCATCAGGTAAAAATCGCTCAAGTTCCTATTTAATGTTTTCTATATTCTACTGTATAATACTACTCATGCTCATCATAGAGCAGGTTTATACAGTTGTTTGCTTCCGGTCATAACAGATAACTAAAATAATATATTGTCAAAACCACTTAAGGGTAAATGAGGGATGCATCATTTTCAGCAAGTTGAAAAATACCGTAAGAAAGTCTTTATTGCCTCTTGCCAAAGGAAT
>NZ_JBFXHJ010000226.1:0-2570 GCF_050177135.1 Methanomethylovorans sp. | reverse complement strand
GCCTACAAAAGTACTGCGCAACGCTGCAGAAATGAACGATGATGAGCTGCTGGATGTGGTCTCAAGGTTATTCAATATTGATAAGATCCCGGAAAAGAATAAAAATAAATGCAAATAACAGAAGTGATCAAATGTTCCCACAGGTTAGGATGAGAAGGCTAAGAAGCGGCAAGATAAGAGATATGGTCCGTGAGACCTCAATTTCGGTCGATGACCTTATCTACCCCATGTTAGTGGACGAAAATATCGATTCACCACTGGCAATGTCCTCAATGCCGGGAATCTCCCGGCTTCCTGTTGAGATGGCAGCAGACGATGTTAAAGAAGCTGCAGACCTGGGGATTCCTGCCGTTATACTCTTTGGGATACCTTCCACAAAAGATGAGGAAGGAAGCAGCGCATGGGGCCAGGATGATGTAGTACAGCGAGCGGTGCGTGAGATAAAGAGCGAGCTTGGAAAGGACATGTATGTTATAACAGATGTGTGCCTGTGCGAATATACAAGTCATGGCCATTGTGGCGTAGTTGATATGGAACATGAACAGATATTGAACGATCCCACGCTTCCTCTGCTTGGAAAAACTGCAGTAAGCCATGCACTGGCCGGAGCAGATATGGTAGCTCCTTCCGGAATGATGGATGGGATGATAACTGCGATAAGAGATGCACTTGACAAAAGTAACTGCAAGGACGTGCCTATAATGTCATATGCGGCGAAATATTCTTCTGCTTTTTACGGACCTTTCAGGGAAGCAGCAGATTCCGGATATTCGTTTGGCGACCGTTCCAGTTACCAGATGGACCCTGCAAATTCTGATGAAGCGATAAGGGAAGCAGAACTGGATATATTGGAAGGAGCTGATGTTATTATGGTAAAACCCGCCCTTCCTTACCTTGACGTACTCTATCGCATCAAGACAGAGTTCAAAATGCCCACTGCTGCATACAATGTCAGCGGGGAGTTCGCAATGCTGAAAGCTGCTGCACGTTTGGGCTGGCTGGATGAGAATAAGGTCATGTATGAATCCCTGCTTTCCATCAAGAGAGCAGGAGCGGATATGATACTGACCTATTTTGCTAAGGACCTTGCAAGGATGTTAAAGTAATAGAATGGTGATGTTAATGGAATTGACAAGATCAGAGAAATTATATGAAAAAGCACGGAAACTAATACCAGGTGGAGTAAGCAGTCCTGTCAGGGCCATTAAACCCTTTCCATTTTATACAGCATCCGCCTCGGGATCAAAGATAACCGACGCTGATGGCAATGAGTATATAGATTTCTGCCTTGCATACGGCCCAAAGATACTGGGACATGCCAACCAAAAAATAAAGCAAACCATCATCGAACAGCTTGATAAGGGCTGGTTGTACGGCACTCCCACCGAACTGGAGATCAAGCTCGCCGAAAGGATAGCAGGGATGTACCCCAGCATAGATATGGTAAGGTTCGTTTCCACCGGTACTGAGGCTACTATGAGCGCGCTGCGTGTTGCACGTGGTTTTACCGGCAGGAACAAGTTCATCAAAATAGAAGGCGGTTTCCATGGAGCTCATGATGCAGTACTCGTTAAAGCCGGTTCAGGTGCTACCACCCTGGGAAAACCTGACTCTCTGGGAGTGCCTGAAGACTTCACAAAGAATACATTGCAGGTGCCTTTCAACGATATAGAGGCACTCACACAGGTCATGGAAAAGTACGGAAAAGATATTGCAGCTTTCATACTGGAGCCTGTGATGGGTAACGTTGGTCCGATACTTCCGGACGACGGTTACCTCCGGGAAGTGCGCAAGATCACAGAAGAGAACGATGTAGTGCTCATTTTTGATGAAGTGATCACAGGATTCCGCATGGCTATGGGTGGAGCCCAGGAATACTACGGGGTCACTCCGGATATGACCACCTTAGGTAAGATCATAGGCGGTGGAATGCCCATAGGAGTGTTCGGAGGAAAAAGAGAGATCATGGAAATGGTAGCCCCCTCTGGTGGCGTATACCAGGCTGGCACATATAGCGGCAGCCCCACATCCGTAGCTGCAGGAATTACTGTTCTTGATATACTGGAAGAAGAGAATGTGCAGAAGAAACTAAATGCCACCGGAGACAAACTGCGTGCTGGCATCACCGATATCGTGGAAGATCTGGATCTTAACTACAATGTGTGTGGTGTATCCTCGATGTTCAAGGTGTTCTTTGGAAACAGACCCCGCAACTATCAGGAAGTCCTTGGATGTGACAAGGAAGGTTATCTTAAATTCTTCTTCAGGATGCTGGAAAGCGGGATATTTCTGCCTCCATCACAGTTCGAGACAAATTTCCTCTGCACTGCACATTTGGAAGAGGACATGGAAAGGCTGCTGGCTGCATATCAAGCAAATCTCAAATAAGGTTGCACTAACATGATAATAGGAACACGAGGCAGTGCTCTTGCTCTTGCACAGGCGGATATCGTTGCCAGGATGCTGGCAGACAGGGGTATTGAAACAAGCCGTAAGATCATAAAGACCACTGGTGACAGGTTCACTGACCGGCCCCTGCATGAAGTGGCAGGTGTTGGTGCCTTTGTGCG
>NZ_JBFXHJ010000225.1:0-2590 GCF_050177135.1 Methanomethylovorans sp. | reverse complement strand
AACATTACCTTTTCCGATTACTTTGTTCCCATCCACATTTCCATAAAAGGTTTCATCCCTGTACCTGAAACGACCCAGCATATGGCTAAGGATTCGTTCTCATTGTAGATAAGAGTAAGTGTCAGAAATAGAAAAAATTGCTGGAATTGTGATGGGTTTGTAAACATTCAATCAATGGCTATATAGTGTATTTCCCTTTTTCATCTGGATACTTAATCCCCTTTACCGATAACCTGGATGCAGGGTCTATTTCCTGATCATATCCTGCAACAGCCTTTCCTTTCGTACAGATTTTTTCATCATTCCGGATAAATATATAGGATACTAGCTGCATATTGTTAAAACAGAGATATATTGTTCATATTGTGAGATTGCTTTTAAAAGATGAAAAGAATGCATACAAAGTTCTTACCACCAACCTATTTCACATTATCAATGTTATTTTCAATAGTTTCGCATTTCCTATTTCCTATGGCACACGTAGTTCCAGAACCATTCAATTATCTTGGTTTTATCCTGGTTGTGGTCGGAGCAGGGCTGAACATATGGACAGATGCTCTTTTCAAGAAAGAAAAGACAACTGTAAAACCACATGAAATGCCCACTACTTTATTGGTCTCAGGCCCATTCAAGGTTAGCAGGCATCCTATGTATCTTGGCATGGTCATCATACTGCTGGGTCTTTTCCTATATCTTGGCTCATTGATCACGCTGGTTTATCCGGTAGTGTTCTTTCTGTTAATGGAAAAACTATTCATTCCTGTTGAAGAAAAGAATCTTGAGATGTCTTTTGGACCAGAATATCACAAGTATAGGGCGAAAGTACACCGCTGGATATGATTGACCAGCAGCGATAAACTATTTATTGTAACTACATATATTTCCTCATATGGATTGGTACGTAATAGATGCAGTTGAGGTTGCTTACAAGCGTACAAAACGGTGTCTTTTTGAGCCCTTTGATCTCTGGAAATGGGTCAAACTTGCTATAATCCTCATGCTCGTGGGTGGAGGGTCGGGTCATGGAGGCAATTCGTTCAACTCTTTTTCAAATTCGGGTATGGATTCGGGATATGGTTCAGATTATATTTCGGATTACGACCCACTTGATACAATAGATGATGCAATTGATCTCATGTTCAGTGCAGCAGTGCTGGCAGTCATAATGGTAATACTTCTCTTGATAATTGTCTTTATGTATATCTCAAGTGTTATGGAATTCGTGCTGGTGGAGTCTCTTGTCAGCAATAACGTCAGGTTCTGGGAATATACCCGCCGTTTCCTTGGAACGGGTTTTCAGCTATTCCTTATCAGGATCGCAGCACTTTTGCTGTTTCTGTTAGTGCTTGCACTTATCGTACTCCCTTTTATCTTTATATATGATATGCCATCGGGTGATAATCTCTGGCTGTCACTGATCGGCGGAATGATGATGATCGTGTTTCTGCTCATTGTCTTTGTGATCATTGCCTCTGTTCTGGGCTCCTTCATAAGCATGTCCATACCTGTAGCAATGTACCGTAAAATAGGTGTGCTGTCAGCTATTTTGGAGGTTTTCAGGAAGTTCAAGCTTGACTGGCAACAGATAATTGTTTATTGGGTCGGAAGGGCAGTTCTGGGGATCATAGTAGGTATAGTGGCCCTGATTGCCTTAATGCTTGTACTTCTGGTGACATTGATACCTTTCCTTATATTGGATTTAATTGTCTATTTCTTGTTGTCTTTGGTTCTATCGGGTTCAGAGTGGATAGTTCTTGTACCTTTAGTTCTGGTTGAAGTGATTCTTTTCATAATTGCCATGGCTTTAGTAAGCATGCCTTTTGGGGCATTCCTAAAGTACCACATGCTGTCCTTCGTGGGAAAATGGTATCCAGAAGCAGACATTCCTTTTGGTCAGGGGATTGACATTAACACAGAGCAAGCAATAGTGTCGTTGACCTGACATCTTTATTTATTTTTCAGTAATTTCTTGTTATTTTTTTAAAATTTTAAAAATTATCTGCTTGAACGTATACTATATATAAGTCTACTAATTAATTGTAATGTAGCGGTAGAAAATATCTCTCTGCCGCTTTTAAAACGTTCAGGTCCGATCGGCAAAATGGGGAAAAGATAAGGTTGGATACATCTGAACTCGGCCAGTGGCCGGTTTAATTGGGGGAATAATAGATGCAATTATACAAAAGATCAATGGCATTAACTGTTTTGATCCTTGTTTTATTCGTGGGAATCACTGTTACTGCTGGAAGTGCTGAGTCCACTTTTTATTCCCAGTATGGGGGGTCAGTGAGTATAGTAGATGTTGATCACAATGCCTCAGTGCAAGAGGCATCTTCCTCGCAGGACAAATTCGTGGTGATACATACTCTGAGTCCTGAAATCGTTGAGGTCGAAGTGGGGGATACGGTCACATGGACCAATCTCCAAAGGCCAAAGAAGCCAATAGTTCTGGTAAGTGATGATGGGCTGTGGGAACCCCAGACCATTTATTATGGTAAGTCTTTCGCCTACACTTTCCAGGACACAGGAACATATACCTTTGTCATAGAAGGTACACAGATGAAAGGATCAGTAATTGTTTCAGAGAAGA
>NZ_JBFXHJ010000224.1:0-2600 GCF_050177135.1 Methanomethylovorans sp. | reverse complement strand
CTGGATCAATCCTGAAACAGAATGGCCTACTGTGGATAACCTGAGAGAACTGCTCAAAGACATACCTCTGAGGGAAAGGCTGCCTATTTATCCTGATTATATAAAAAAAGGATGGTACAGTAAGAACTTGAAGTCACTTATCAGATCCATGGCCGACAACGAAGGTTATAGAAGATCCCGGTGAATAAGGGCGTTCTGTTATTTTAGATAATGATTTATATTTTGAACAAATTGAGCATACTATTCCAATACACTGGTCTGGTCATACTATGATGTCAAAGATCGATGAAGAGCTGGTGGAAAGAGCGTATAGCGGAAAAACCAGCAGTGAAGATGCGCTCTTACTTCTGGATGCTGAACCTTTTGAACTATTCAGGTTTGCTGATAATCTGCGGTACGAAGCAGTCGGTGATATTACTACCTACGTAGTTAACCGCAACATTAACTTCACTAACCGCTGCATCGGAAGATGTGGTTTTTGTGCGTTCAAAGAAAAGAACGGATACATCCTGAAGAATGAAGAGATACTTGCCAAGGTAGAAGAAGCACACAAAGCAGGTGCAACTGAGGTTTGTATTCAGGGTGGTCTCTTACCGAACGCCGGTCTTGAGCTATATACAGGTATCCTCGAAACAGTGAAAGAAGAATATCCGTCAATTCATATACATGCATTCTCTCCAATGGAAGTTTATCATGCTGCAAGGACCAGTGACCTTAGCATCAGACAGGTATTACATGAACTGAAAAAATCAGGTCTTGGAACCATGCCTGGCACTGCTGCTGAGATACTCTGCGACCATGTCAGGAAAGAACTGTGCCCTGGAAAGCTCCTGACCGCAGAATGGGTAGACGTGGTCACCTCAGCTCACAGAACAGGTATCCGTACAACTGCTACAATGATGTACGGACATATCGAATCCTGGCAGGACAGAATAGAACATATGATGATAGTAAGGGATATCCAAAAAGATACCGGTGGCATCACCGAATTCGTGCCCCTGCCATTCATGCCTTATAATAATCCCATAGGTAAAAAAATGATAGATGAAGGGCGCTATGCCACCACAGGCATCGATGACCTCAAAGTATATGCGCTCTCTCGTATAATCTTCCATAAACATATCAGTAATGTCCAGGCAAGCTGGGTGAAGCTTGGAAAAAAGCTGGCCCAGGTAGCTCTCTATTGTGGAGCGAACGATCTGGGGGGAACGCTCATGGAAGAGAGCATCTCGACTGCAGCTGGTGCAAACAATGGCACTTCGATCTCCGTACAGGAACTTGAATGGATGATCAGGGGTGCAAACAGGATCCCAAAACAAAGGACCACACTCTACGAGATCGATAAAATAGAAAAAACGTCTCTTGGCAATCGCCCAAGGGAGGCTGGCAATGCAGTTATTTATTCCTGAGGATACGAGGGAGAAGGCCTATGAGGGAGAAATTGCCCTGAAGGATGCCCTTGAACTGGCAGAACTGTCTCCTCTGGCACTTTTTAACTTTGCAGATGAAATTCGTTCAAGTACTGTAGGTGATGTGGTCACATATGTTGTGAACAGGAACATCTACATTACCAATATGTGCAGGGGAAACTGCGGTTTCTGTGCTTATCGTGCTGAAAAGGGATTCGTGCTAAACATGGACCAGATACTTGAAAAAGTATCAGAGGCCAGTGAGGCCGGTGCAGTGGAAGTATGTATCCAGGGAGGATTCCTGCCTCAGCTTGACATAGACTTCTATACTGCTGTTGTAGAGAACATAAAGGAAGCATTTCCAAAGATGAGCATACATGGTTTTTCTCCGATGGAGATCTTCTATGCATGCGAGAACAGAGGCTTGTCCCTTGAGGAAGCCTTTGAAAAGCTTAAAGGGGCAGGTCTTGATACTCTGACAGGCACTTCGGCAGAGATACTCTCTGACAGAGTGCGCAGGATAATATGCCCTGGAAAACTGAGTACAGACCAATGGATAAATACTATAATGGCCGCTCATCAGGCTGGACTTAGAACCAACTCCACTATAATGTATGGCCATGTGGAAACCCTTGAAGAGCGCCTGAACCATCTCTTTATTCTGCGCTCAATACAGCAAAGGACAGGAGGTTTCACGGAATTGGTACCTTTACCTTTTATGCCTTATAACAACCCGATAGGTGAGAATATGCTCTCTCAGGGTAAATTCATGACCACAGGCATCGAGGATCTCCGTTTCTATGCCCTGGCACGGATAATCCTTAATGGACATATTGATAATATCCAGGCAAGCTGGGTCAAGCTTGGAAAGAAACTGTGCCAGGTAGCATTGCATTGCGGTGCCAACGATCTGGGCGGCACGCTCATGGAAGACAAGATATCCACAGCTTCCGGAAGCACTAACGGAGAATACGTTCCACCTGCTGAGATAGAATGGATCATCAGGTCTTCAGGCAAGATCCCAAAACAAAGAAATGCTCTTTATGAAGAGGTATGAATGCGCGCTGTCATCCCATACAAACAAGAGAATGCAAAATCCCGGCTTGCTCCTGTGCTCACCCTGAAAGAGAGAGAACAATTCGTGGAATTGATGTTAAGGGATGTAGTATGTTCCCTGAGAGAGGCAGGAGT
>NZ_JBFXHJ010000223.1:0-2609 GCF_050177135.1 Methanomethylovorans sp. | reverse complement strand
AATATGCTTCGTGTTCCAGCCTTTCCATGTACTTGCGCAAGGATTCCATCCCCTGCGTCTCAATTATCTCTACGGCATGGTTCACCTTCATTATTTCGGCAACGACAGATATTGCTGCATAGACCGACGGGTCAGGCAGACCTCTAAGCTCTTCCTGGAGTTTTTTCTGCATACCCAACAGTTCTTTCTTATTAACGAACTTAGGATTGTGTACAGGGAATCCAAGTTCTGTGAGTTTTGTGAACCTTTCCTCCATCACCTTTTCGAGCAATCCTTTGATCTCGGTCATATCTTTCGGAAGATCGATCTTTATCCATTCTATCTCCTTCTTATGGATATATGGCCTAACATCGCTATCCGATTCTGTCTTCACGGCAACTGATCTTATGTGCAGGGCTTCACATACCTCGCTTATTTTCTCGTCAGTGCTTCCGGGACTTGCGGTTATCCCGAGGCAATGAGGGTTCTTTGCATTTTCAAAATACTTCTCTGCTATGTATGTGTAAGCGTAGTTACCCACTGCTCTATGGGCTTCATCGAACGTTATATGACAGACGTCATCAAGACTGATGCGTTTTGTAATTATGTCGTTCTCGATTACCTGGGGTGTAGAAACGATCAGTTTTCCGTTCTTCCAGAGCTCTGCTCTTTTTTCGGGAGCCACACTTCCGGTAAAAGTAATGATGTGCTCTTCATGCATGTTCATTACCTTTTTGAAAAAAGCTGCATGTTGCTCCACAAGAGGTTTCGTGGGCGACAGTACAAGGGCTTTACCTCCGAATTTTTCCATCCTGGCCGCAATGACAAGTAAAGATACTATGGTTTTCCCAAGGCCGGTGGGCAGCACTATCAATGTGGTTGAGGAAAGGGCCCGACCTGCAAGGTCAAGCTGATAAAGCCTTTGCTCAACCATATCCGATTGTATAAGGGGGTGTTTGATATAGTTTGTCATGTCACATTCTTTTTGTCGAGTGTAACAGTATACTATCCCCTATATTTTTAAATATGTGCAAGCACAGTGAAAGTATTACAAGGGCTTTCCCGCAGTTTCAAATTTTTTGTTTTTATACACGAGTCCATAAAGCACATCATCTATTGTATCAACGGGCGCTCTTACCTGCTGCATATTGTCCCTGTCCCTTATTGTCACTGTACCATCTTCCAGCGTATCGTAGTCAATAGTGACACAATAGGGAGTACCTATCTCATCGTTACGCCTGTAGCGGCGACCAATGGTCCCAGAATCGTCATAAGCAACCAGAAGGCCTTTTTCTCTGAATCTGGCAGCGATCTCTTTTGAAGGCTCTATGAGTTCCCGCCTGGTTAATAAAGGCAACACTGCCACCTTAATGGGAGATACTTCTTTCTTGAACCTCAGCACAATCCTTGCTTCATCTTCGGTATCTCCTACAGACTCTTTGGCAGGGACCATCTCTTCATCATAGGCATGTTCCATCACCGAATAGAGTATCCTGTCAATACCGAAAGAAGGCTCTATCACATGTGGAACTATGTTCTCTCCACTGACCTTGATGGTCTCTTGCACGAACTCCACCAGCTCTCTGGGCACAGTGAATTCTTCTCCGTCCACTGAAACTTTGATCTCTTCTTTTTCGAGTGCTTCCTGCGGCAGGGCTTTGAGGGCTTCAGCAACAACCTTTGCCTTGCCTTTGAACATCGGTCCCATTTTTCCCATATTGGGTTTGACCACGAACTTTTCTACCATACGCGGCTGTTCATATTCACTGTAGATGGAAAGCTCCGTTTTGCTCATGTTCGCATGGGCTGAAAGATCGTAATCTGTCC
The DNA here is from genome assembly GCF_050177135.1 of Methanomethylovorans sp. Lineage (NCBI taxonomy): Archaea > Methanobacteriati > Methanobacteriota > Methanomicrobia > Methanosarcinales > Methanosarcinaceae > Methanomethylovorans > Methanomethylovorans sp. The sequence goes on along the minus strand of NZ_JBFXHJ010000223.1, from coordinate 803 downwards.
TGTCAGCGATACCCACTACTTCTACCCAGCCGAACCTTTCTGTAAGGATCTCCGCATCCCAGCAGTCAATGGCATAGTGGGCCATTTCATCTTTCCTGTGCTGCCTGAACCTTAGTTTTTCCGGGGCGATGCCAACACGCTGCAGGAAATGATTGACCAGTGCCACCTGATAGGCAAGGAACTCATGTGCAATGGTCCCTTTGTCAACTGCTTCCCTGACCGTCATGATCTCAGATACGCCTTTTTCCTGGGCGGCATCAGAATAGAGGTTCAGGGCCGTATTTTCAAATCTTTGTATGTTGGGATGGGTCTTGACCCTTGGGTCGATGAATATCTCAGCTTCAGCCTGAGTGAACTCCCGAAGCCTTATTACTCCCTGTCTTGGTGAAATTTCGTTACGATATGATTTCCCTATCTGGGTTGCACCGAAGGGAAGTTTGTCACGATAATATCTTGCAAGTCTCAGGAAATCCACGAACATTCCCTGAGCAGTTTCAGGTCTTAGGTATCCTTTCCTGCCATTTCCAGGGCCTATCTGGGTCTTGAACATGAGATTGAATTCGTAAGTATCCCCCAGATCTCCTCCGCATTCAGGACATTTAACGCCGTTCTGTGCAATGATCTTATCCAGCTCTTCATCTGTAAGGCCATCTGCTTCTTCAACGATGTGCTTTATGAGGTGATCTGCTCTGAAAGCTTCTCCACATTGCTTACATTCGCAAAGGGGATCCGAAAAACCTCCAACGTGACCTGATGCCACAAACACCTCTTCAATTCCTATGGTAGGGCACTCGATCTCCATG
>NZ_JBFXHJ010000222.1:0-2660 GCF_050177135.1 Methanomethylovorans sp. | reverse complement strand
CTTGTCTCTTTCTTCAATCAAGTCATACTGATTCCATAGAGCTGGTCTTGGACCGATGATACTCATCTCACCCTTAAAAATATTGATAATTTGAGGTAGCTCGTCTAGAGATGTTCTGCGTAAGAACTTACCTACCTTAGTAATCCACTGATCAGGATTCTCCAGTAGATGTGTTGGCGTGTCCTTTGGTGTATCAATTCTCATAGTTCTAAACTTCAATATATGAAAATGACTCTTATGGATCCCAACTCTCTTCTGTTTAAAGAGAACAGGTCCAGGGGAGTCAAGCTTGATCGCTATAATGAGTCCTAAAAAAACAGGAGATAATATGATAAGTCCTATGCCTGAAAGTATGATATCTATTAATCTTTTGATTTTTAAGTAAACCATGTTAGTTCCTCCTGCTCTATGTGAATGTGTGTTTGTGGTGCTTTGGAGCACCTTGTTTTCTTCTCTATATGTAGTATGTGGTGCTTAATTTAGTACTATATCTTACATAGTTTCGTCTCGTGATTGAATGCTTAGACGTGTAATGCTTCTGTAACATTAGTACACTTGATGGTTATGCTGAAACCCTTGATATCACAGCGTTACAGCCTCTTTATCCTTTCACCATACTCACGTCGCACATGATTATGCTGAAAGGATAAATTTATGCAACATATGGTATTTGAACACTCGTTCCCCACAATATATGTGCTTTCCATTATTTGTAACCTTACATCATACTGCCGTCTTAAACTATCAAGGATTACTTGATAGTTTGATTTCTAACCCTCTCGAATTCGATGGGATTAGCATCACAGTAATTTGTTTTCCGAAGTACGTTGAATTCTTAGGTATTCCCTAATAGTTGTTGCAAAATCTTAGCTCCACAATTTCAGTATAGGCAAATTATGCCCAAACTCCAGCGATGAATTGGTCACGCAGTGCGTGGCGAATCTGTGTTTAATTAGATCCATACAACTATCTAAAGATTACTCGGAAGTTATGCGGAAGCTACCCGGAAGTTATGCGGAAGCCTTTTTCCGGGTAGGCTAATCTTTATCCATTAACTTATAATGTGTCTGAGGTCCTTTATCAACTCTAATTAATATGTTCATTTCAACCATTGAGCTTAAAACCGTTCTTGTTGCACGATCTGATATCCCCAAAATGTTAGATGCTTCTTTTGTCGAAATCCTATTTTCATTTTCACTAAGATAATTAATTATGTATCTTTGGTGATTGGTGTAGCTATTTTCTTTAAAAGTCGTCACTTTTTTCAATGCAACTTCCCGATACAAGCTCACATCCACAAAGTCACCTTTCTCCAAAATCTCTGGTTCTTTCAAGCCTCTATCTTGACAGCTCGATTTAATTCTGCGGATGCCGCTGCCCCACTGTTCGATATAGTTTAGTTCTTTAAAAACCCTGGCAATTACTTTGTTCCGAATTTCAGAGCGTCCTTCCAGAATATCCTCTTGAGTGATAGTACTAGGAAACCCACCCGGAGACACAACATTAACTATATCATCATAAATGCCAATCTTTATATCCCTGCCGCCATTCGAATAATCTCTATGAACAACAGCATTGACTAGGCTTTCTCTAATGGCTTCTAATGGAATTTCATATTGGTCTTCTCTTTGCAAGCCTTTGATTTCGCTACTAAGTTTGATGTGATTTTTAATAAAATTTTCAGCATCCTCAAGTTGTGAAAAAAGGTCACCCTCATACTCTTTTCGATCCAAGAAAACATCCATAGAAGTACCTTTGAACCTGCTGCATTTCATCCTAACATGTTCGAGTTTCCCAAGTAAAATCAATAATCCATTGGATGGATAGAGTGTATTATTGTCTTCGATAACCAATTTAAAATTTTTCATCACCGCTTGGTCTAACACTTTTCCAGCCCGAGCGAACCTACCTTTTAATGTAGTAATATCTAAAGAATCAAGATCCACCTCTCTATTTGCTTCCTGGTCAAAGCTGATGTTCATTCGCTGTCTTTCCAGCTCAAGAATATTTTCATAACTTGCCTTGCGATTCGTTGCCCCTACTCTAATGTAAACGCCTTCGCTCTTTCCCTTGCTTTTCAGGTAGTATGGTAGAAGATTGCCTCGATAGACTTCAATGATCAGCAATAAATGGTCATCAATCGTTGTCGTATAGATATCGGGAAGAACAGTTGGATAACATGTTTCATAAATGATTGAAGCCACTTTATCCTTCAGTTCAAAAATATTGACATCGTGTTCAAGTCCAATGATTTCCCCTTGATCGTTAACACCAATAATAAGCTTGCCACCACCAGTATTGGAAAACGCAATGATTGTTTTTGCTAACGTATTGCTATTTGGCAGTTCGACTTTAAACTCTATAGTCTTACCTTCACCATTTTGTATCGATTTTTGCAAACTCATTTGGCGCCTCCTTTCTGGGTGTTTCTCAGGTTCCCATGAACATTTCTTTACACTGCAATTGCTATGTTTATTATAACTCATTCTCAAAAATCCAACTCATCGAATTATTCAAGTAGTTGCCTGGATCTAAATCTTGCATAACAAACTTAATTCTTGACATCTCTTATGCTACATCTTGTGGTTTTGGTCTTTCAGGATACTCACGTCGTATTATACACCCAATCTGGCGGCTACAAATAAGGAACTTCCCCATTT
>NZ_JBFXHJ010000221.1:0-2667 GCF_050177135.1 Methanomethylovorans sp. | reverse complement strand
ACCTATGAAGGAATCCATAATAAAAGTAAGAGAGGGGGAGAGAGTTGCCGAAGAGTTCACCATAAGAGTGAAAGACAGGGCAACCATATCAAGGTTCGAAGAGTACATGAGAAGGCTTGGAATGGATGTAATGTTCAGTGAACCTAAGATCGAAGATAACGAATACGTTGTACATATGACAAAGATCAACAAGAGCACCAGTGATAAGACACTAGCCATGTGGGAAGGCCAATTGTGGTCATGAAAAAAGATATATTTGTATGATAGCATTCGTAAGCTCATAAAGACCAGGTGCCAACATGACAAAGATCACTATAATAGGTAGCCAGCAAAGTGGAAAAACAACACTTGCTGCAAAAATGGGAAAGAAAGGCAACGTATCGGACTTCACAATGTATGATTTTGCCAAGGGCGATAAGATAATGACTATCATAGACCCTACAGGATACCCCGATTCCGTTAAGCCATTGATAGCCTCTCTTACTCTTTCCGATATCGCCATCCTTTGCGTGCCTCCCACTGGTCTGGATGCCTATGCCGGGGAATGTATCGTCTGCCTTGAGTGCATGAGCTACAAACATGGCCTTGTGCTGCTCACAAAATCTGATACTACTTACCCGCAGGCAACAGATGAATTGAAAGCAAAGTTGCAGAAGATCACAAAAGGCACGGTCCTTGAGAATTGGGAGTACATGGCAGTTTCCACTAAAACCTTTGAGGGTATGGAAGAGCTCAAGGAAAAGATCTTCAATATGGGTGAAACGATCGATGAAGAGGATAGAAAGAAGGCCACTCTGCCAGCAAGGGTGATAATAGACCAATCTTTCAATGTCACTGGGATCGGATGTGTTGTGCTTGGGGTTGTAATCCAGGGTACTATCAATGCAAAAGACAAAATGACAGCTTATCCCACCAGAAAACCTCTGGAGATCAGGTCTATACAGATGCACGATGTGGATGTTAGAAATGCGCCATCCGGAGCGAGAGTAGGACTTGCTCTTAAAGGGATACAGTCCAAAGATATTGATAGAGGCCATGTCCTCTCCCTTGAGGAAATGGTCAGTGAGAATTTGAAAATTAAATGCAGACTCTCCCCTTTTTCCAAAGGTTTCAATACTGGAAGCATGTTACATATATTCGTTGGACTACAATCGTCCCCTATGCGTGTCAGCAGCATAGAGAAAAACGGGAATATGGTAGAAAAAGCGTCGGCTGGAGAGGAGTATGTTCTTGAACTGAGGGGTATGAAGGAAATATCCTATTCACAACAGGATAGGTTCATACTCACAGATCTGGACGAAAAACAAAGGTTCGTAGGTTATGGTTCCCTTTGAAAGAGATCATTTTTTAGGGGAGAGATTTTTAAACCCATCCAGCATGGATGGCCTTTCAACTGCTTTTGTAAGGGAAGTATTCTCAGGCAGGTCTGTCAATTGAGGCCTTTCTAAAGGAGCCGGAGAACCTGCCTGAAAAATCTCTCTCTTTCTGAAGGAATTACTGATCCCTGAAATACTGTGAGATTGTGGTAGCAACACGGGTGAAGAGGTGGATAAAGATGGATCCTTATCTGCCCCTCTCTTTGAAAGACCAGCTTTCATATCACGTTCTCTGGTCCTGGCACCCTCTGTTCTTCCGATCTCATAGTTTTCTCTGACCGAAGTACCCAGATCGCCCTGAGATGCAAACTCGTAAAGTGAGTTGAACCTCTCCTTTACCCATCCGATCTCTGAATGCTTATGATAACCCACCTCAAAACCAAGTTCATAAGAGCTCTTGATGAGCGTCTGTTTCTGGATTTCAGTGAGCTCTCTTTTAGTTTCCTTTTTCTTAAAGATCTTGACCATTGGATCAATCCATTATTCGAGATATCCTTCGATCTTCAGACCCTTATCAGTGAACTGTACTGTGCGCATGTTACAATCGTGCCTGGTCCCTCTCATTTTAATTATTTGTATGGCTCTGGTCATATTCTTATCGTAGAGGAAATTATGCATGAAGATCACTCCATGTGCTGCGAACTGTTCTGTTGAATAGGCCGTTGGATCGGTCAGTTCTCCTATCAGTATTGTGGTACATCCAAGCTTCTTAAGATTTCGTATGAACCTTGTCATTTCCTTTTCCTGTAAAGATAGATCCTTTGTTGTAAAACGGATGGCTGATACGGAATCCAACACAAGCCTTTTTACATCATATTCAGCCACATAGGCTGCAATTTCCTTAAATACCATTGCAGGAGAAGGAGCCTCACTTTCAATGGAAGTTCGGCTAACCTCATAATGAGGCGATACAGAATCATTAAGCTCGTCCATGTATCCATATTCCATCCTTGGACCCAGGTCAGCAAAAAGTAGTTTCCTCATCTTTATAAGTGGTATGACGTTCATCGCATAATTGGACATATCATCAATGATATTCTGAGGGCTTTCCAGTAAGGTCACATATAGACCTACCTCACCAAGTGCAGCACCATGAGCAAGGAATTGTACACAGAATGTAGTTTTACCGCTACCCGGTGGGCCACTAACAAGATAAACCCTTTCAGAGAGCAGACCTCCCTGGACAAGTTCATCAAAACCTTCAATTCCAGTTTGTATTCTCATGTTAATCCTCATCTATGATGGAATATACTAATATAATTATAAACTAATATATAAGCTGCACGTTCAT
>NZ_JBFXHJ010000220.1:0-2678 GCF_050177135.1 Methanomethylovorans sp. | reverse complement strand
AAGCTGATACATCTCCACCTTCCAGTTCCTCTCCCTTCTTAACGCCACGAGGGATCTGATTATTGATAATGCATTCCAGATCTTCGCGATAACCTCCGTTCAGCCATGAAGTTGTAAGCGTACGCCTGCCTGCCGGGAGTTTCACGACTATGGAACAATCCTGTCTGTATACCTTTTCTCCAGCCGGAAGTTCCAATAGCATCTGCAGAGCAGTTTCTTCCTCTACTTTGGGAGGTTTTTCACCTTTTTCTTTTGGACGGGACCCACTGTGCATGATCATCTACCTTGCAAAATAAAGAACCTGTGCAAAGGTTGTGAGTATTCCCTATAAATAGGTGATGTACCAGAGTCTAAAATATGCGAAACGATGAAGCAACACGACATCAATTAAAAGACGTTAATAGGTCTGTAAAGGCGAGTAAAAAGACAAAAGAGGAAGCAAAGAACGAACTGAAAAGGAATATGTTGGGCTTGTAGTTGAATTGGTGATCTTTCCAGTTTCAAAAATCTATAACTCGCCATGGGCAACAGATAGCTTTTCAGGGACATGCGCCTGTAGTTTGCGAACATAGATATAAACCCATCCGAAAGTCATGAGAGATCCCAGCACATTTCCAAAAACCAGGCCCCACCAGACACCTGTAAGGCCCATTCCGAGGTAGTAAGAGAACAGGAAGGCAAATAATGGTGTAAGTATGAGGGATCTGATTATTGTGGCAATAAGGGAGCTTGTACCTTTACCAGTGCCCTGGAACAACGATGAAGAAAGCAAGCCCATGGCAGTCGTGGGATAGAAAAGGAAAGCGATCTTAAGGAAGACAGTTATATCCTCAGTTATATGAGCAGACGATTCTGCCTGTGTGAAAACAGCAGCAATATAAGGTGCCAGGAAGAAAGTAAATATAGCAATTCCCGTTTCGATAATTATCCCTACTTTTGTTGCATAAATGAGTACTGACATTAGTTTTTTGTAAGCACGTCCGCCATACACAAAACCTGATACTGTCATCACTGCAGTTCCAATTCCTACCAGCGGGGCTATAGCTATCATTACCACACGCCACCCCACAGCATAGACAGCGACACCATCTGTATTGCTCACTGCAATGATAACAAGGTTCATAATGACCATTGTAAAGGCCATGGATAATTGCTGCATAGCTGATGGCAGGCCCACCTTTGATATCTCCTTAATGATACTCATATCCGGCCTGAAACCGCGGAACTTGAAAGAAACATACGTGTCATTATTCAGGAACAGCCATTTGAAGATCATGGCCGCGGTTATGCCCAGTGAGAGCACGGTTGCCCATGCTGCTCCTTTTATGCCTAGTCCAAAAGTGTAAATGAACAACGGATCTAAGACAATGTTCAGAACTGCTCCCAGTACCATTGCATACATAGCACGTTTGGCATCGCCCTCGCTACGCAATATAGCACTTGCCACATTAATGAAGAATATGAGGATACCACCGGCAAATACTATACGTCCGTAGTCCATGGAAAGACCTATTGTCTTACCTGCCCCTGCAGCCAGAAAGATGGGTTTCGCAAAAATGAACAAAGGTACGCTGACCATCAATGTAAGCACCAGCATAAGGACCATGCTGTGTGCTGCAACATTGTCAGCAGCTTTTTTATCTTTGGCACCCAGTTTTCTGGATATGGCCGATCCTCCGCCAAGGCCAAGACCTGTGGAAAGTGCGATCATGCTCATGAAGAACGGAAACACAAAACCTATTGCTGCGAGGGCATCAGCACCTAGGCCTGAAACCCAGAAAGTATCCACCAGGTTATAGACTGTCTGCACGGACATGGCCAGCATCATTGGCATACCCAATTTTAAGATCGCCTTCTTGGGATCGCCCATTAGTGTCCTCATCCCTGAGGTCACATGATCCGTTCTGTAGTTTTCACCTGCTCCTGGACTTTCATTCATCTGTGGTCTTCCTGATCTGATTCCGTTTTGAAATATTTACTCCAGCTCTCTGGATCATGTTTCTGAAAGCCAGTTCTTCCTCCTCAGTGAAACCTTCCAGCAGAATATCGTTCAGGTCTTTTGAAACAGCCCACATTATATGTTCCATCTCTGTCCCCTGTTCCGTTAGAAATACCTTGTATGCCCTTCTGTTATCAGGATCTACAACTCTGTGCACATATCCTGCACGCTCCAGCCGGGCAATGGACCTTGCACTGGTTGCCCTGTCACATTTTAGAGATGTTGCAAGTTTTTCCTGGCTAATGCCATCCTCATGCAGCAGCAGCATGAGGAATGGGAATTGTGCATCACCTATCCCGTAAGGTTCGAGCTGACGTCCCATGAAGTTGCGGATAGATCTGAACAGATGGGATATATCTCTGCCAATAGATTCCTGTTCTCTTAGTCTGTCCATCTTGGCTGTTTCCTATTTGTTGCGTGCGCAATAATTGTATAAGGAACTAATAAACGTACCGCTGTAATCGTCAGAGATAACTCGACGTATAATTCAGCAAATATATTTATACATTTAAAAATATATCACGCATGGTGATCGAATGTCTCTTATAACCTGGTCTGATAAGTATAGTGTGAATATAAAAGAGATCGATGAACAGCACAAGAAACTTGTAGGTATGATCAACGAGCTCCACGATGCTATGCTGCATGCTAAGAGCAAAGAAGTGTCTCTTACTATCAT
>NZ_JBFXHJ010000219.1:0-2688 GCF_050177135.1 Methanomethylovorans sp. | reverse complement strand
GCCAACGATCTGGTTACTCACTTTGAGACTAGGAAATCTTCCATCAAAGGCAAGGGTATGATCGTATGCATGAGCCGCGAGATATGCGTGCGCATGTACGATGCCATCACTGAACTAAGACCCCAGTGGCATAATGATGATCCCTCCAAAGGAGCAATAAAGATCATCATGACAGGTTCTGCCTCGGATGAGGCACATCTGCAGGCTCACATATACAACTCCCAGACAAAGAAGATGCTGGAGAATCGCTTCAAAGATCCGGAAGATCCGCTGCAGCTTGTCATCGTACGTGACATGTGGCTCACAGGATTTGATGTGCCATGCCTGCATACAATGTACGTGGACAAGCCCATGCGTGCTCATAACCTCATGCAGGCAATAGCACGCGTGAACCGTGTGTTCCATGAAAAACAGGGTGGTCTTGTGGTGGACTACATTGGTATTGCCTCAGAACTTCGTTCAGCTCTGGTAAACTATGTGGAAAATCGCGGTAAAGGTACTCCTACTATTGATAACTCTGAACCCCTGGCAATACTCAGGGGAGAAATGGAAAAAGCCAGGGGTATGTTCCATGGATTCAATTATATGGACTACAAGACCAATGCAGTGCAACTGCTCCTGCCTGCAGCGAACCATATCCTTGGTATTGAGAATGGACGCAAGCGATATTTTGACGTAGTACTTGCCATCTCCAAAGCATATTCACTATGCGGGACCAGGGACGAAGCAATGGAGCTTCGTGAGGAGATCGCATTTTACCAGGCAGTGAAGGTTGTTATTACTAAGGCTTCCACCAGTGATAAAAAGCTGGCAGAGGAAAAGAAGGACCAGATCATAAAACAGATCCTTGATAATGCTCTTGTGGCAGAAGGTGTGGAAGACATCTTCAAGCTTGCAGGTCTGGATAAACCGGATCTCAGTATCCTGTCCGATGCATTCCTTGATGAAATTAGGAACTTACCCCACAAGAATCTTGCAGTAGAGCTATTGCAGAAACTGCTTAAGGACCAGATCAGGTCCAGGACACGCAGTAATGTGATACAGGAGCGTAAATTCAGTGAACGTTTAAGTGCTTCTCTGAACAAATACCATGGTCGTGCCGTGAAAAGTGCTGAGGTCATAGAGGAACTTATTGAAATGGCCAAAGAGTTCCGGGAAGCTGCAAAACGCGGTGAGGAACTTGGACTCAACGAATCAGAGATAGCATTCTACGATGCACTGGCAGACAATGAAAGTGCTGTTCGTGAACTGGGTGACGAGATCCTTAAGAAGATCGCACAGGAACTGGCAAACAAACTGAGAAAAAGCACAACAGTAGACTGGCAGAAGCGGGATAGTGTCCGTGCAAAACTGCGCAATCTGGTACGTATAACCCTTCGTCGTTATAAATATCCACCTGACAGACAGGAAGATGCTATTCAATTAGTATTGCAGCAGGCAGAGCGGTTGTCTGATGATTGGAGCAAAGTCCTTGAAAATACCTGATAAATGGTCCCTCTAAATACATTGAAAATGCTGTAAAAAGTAGAGAGAATGCCTAAACACTCTCCCTCAATATCTTCGCGATCTCCGGCTCCTTCTCCACAAGCTCCATCAAGGCCATACCACACCTGGAACAGAATCCAGAAGTCGGCCCTTTCACCTGTCCACACCTGGGACACGCCATACTCGTAAGCTGCGGCATTGTATCCTCTTCCTTGATGATACCATGGATCTTCAGGATAGCCTCACTATATCTCATCATTATGAGTATCAACATAGTTAATATATTCATAAAGATTAAATAGCTGAAAAATCGATGTTTGAGTGTAGATCTTACCCGTGTTTCGTGGATCAGTATAGTACATAGGTAAGATCTAAAAACGGAGGTTGAAATATGACATATTCCAACCTACCGAGAATGCTGCTGCTGACAATGGCCTTACTTGGCTTAGTGTCTGTGGCAAGTGCTTGTGAGATATCTGGTTATAAGTTCCAGTGTGCGAAAAGTCTAAGAAAAAGAAATCAGATGACCTAGACGAATCTGTAAAGCAATTCAAAGCATTTCATCAGAAGTGATACAAATGTGTTTTAATACAGTTTACAAACAGGGATCTATATCGATTAAACAGGCTGATCCTTTCATCTCCTTTGAGCAACTAAAGGAATTGCTCACAAGTTACAACAGAGTGTCCATAGACGAGAAAGGATACATAAGAGCCATCAATGGAAGCTCTGTTGACATAATCGTTCCGTATAAAACTATCGAAGAAATAAAATCAAGAGAAAGTTTGTGAAATGCTCCATGTAACCACATGGTCAGTATGGACGGATGCAGAGATGAATGAACTGATCGAAAAAGTCCATCATGACTATTAATTGACGATAATATATCGTCTCCTGAAAAGCCGTTCATTGAGCACGGCACAGAACCAACGTTCAGATCAGCATATGCATCAATGAAACAGGCCGAGGCAGTTGCCTTAATACAAAATAACCCATGTTAAGATCGATTCTTTTGGATTTGTGTAACTCCTCAGAATAAGCAGCATCCTCAACTCTCTCTTCAGTTCTTTCCAACGCCCTCTCGTGGTTGTAAATATACATAGTTCCAACATCCCTACATTCAAATATATCTTACATCCGAACAGAGTGAAAGTAAAATATGTAATGAGGGAATTGGACTGAAAAAATAGATAGCCCCCGGAG
>NZ_JBFXHJ010000218.1:0-2693 GCF_050177135.1 Methanomethylovorans sp. | reverse complement strand
TTTCAATCCTGTCCAGGGTAGCCTTGAAGTTCAATTCAGTCTCTCCGGTAAGTCAGAGGTCTTTCCATTGCTTTCATTAAAGAAGGATGTATGTATTTGACCTCACTTTCCCGCTTTAATGACAGGGAAAAGTGAAGAGCTCGCATTCTTTATGCTGTTCTGATCCGAAAGGGGCCTTTCAGTGATCACTGTGTAGGTTAAGCCATCGGTTGTGACTGTTATGGTGCCGTGATGATCTGTTCTGTAGACGGTGGATACGTTCTGCAATCTTTCCAGAACCTCTGCATGTGGATATCCATAGTCATTATCTGCACCCACTTCGATAATACTGATGTCCGGATTCACTTCTGCGATGAAGCTCGCCCCTGAAGCTGAAGTGCTTGCATGATGGCCCACCTTGAGGATATCGGAATCCACATAATAGCCTTCATACATTATGCTTTCTTCAGTTTCAAGGCCAGCATCTGCCATGAGCAGGAATGAGACATTATTGTCTATGATCCTGAGAACTATGGAATTCTCGTTGATCTCTACGGAGTGCTTCTTCTGCGGATTCAGTACCTGTACCTGTATGCCGGGAGCAAAGTCCAGCGCTTCTCCCCGTTTTGCCACATGGAAAGGAATGCTCTTATTTTCAATGATAGCAAGCATGTCTTCGTATGTCTGCGTAGTGTGAGGGTATCCCGAGTCTACGAACTCGCCTACAGGATATTCATTAAGTATTGTCAGCAGGCCTCCGATGTGATCTGCATGCGGATGGGTCGCTACTACATAATCAAGGCTGGATATCCCCTGTTCCCTAAGGAATGCCGAAACGTTGACACCTTTATCTCTTTCACCGGCATCTACCAGCATTGTTTCATTGGCATATTCAACAAGAATGGAGTCTCCCTGTCCCACATCTATGAAGTGGACCGTAAGGTTATCTCTTTGAGGGTCAGATGAGATATGTTCAGGCAAAAGATCCTGATTTTCAGACGTGCTCTCATTCAGAGTAGTATTGTTTGAAGGCTGATCCGCATATATGGGCGGGCGTTCCTCCGGTTCTCCGAACAGGACACCCAGCATCACTAGCATAATGAAAGCCATTAGTATCCATTTCAGTTCCTTTCTGATGATATCCCCTCTACGCAGCAGATAAAATAAGCGTTGAGACGCAATACAGATAAACTTTTCTTGTGGATTATGGTCAATTCGGTTTCAGGAAGGAAGAAATGTAAATGATGAATATTGAAAATAGTTAAGTTAAAATGGGGAATATAGAAATCTGCTCAAAGTATTAAAATATCCTTTTTCTCTACACCAGCAGCAATCCCCGCTGCCAGTCGTTAACGATACGTATGCCTACCCGTGTATCGTCTACCTCGCCTTTCTTTTTGAGGCAGTTCGTCTGCCTGCCAATTAGTTCAAGCACATCGTAAGAGTCCTGGTTCTCGATGGTCACCTTATAGAAGGCTTCCAGGGCAGTTTTGTTCTCTGCACACATTTTCTCTATGATCTTCAAAGCTACCCCTATGGGGTCTTTCAGATGGGTGGCGTCCTTTATGCCAAGCATCCCCTGCATGTATTCGTCATGCTCGTCAAAAGGTATCACTCCCGGGGTATCGATGAACTTGATCCGTGAACCTGCATTTACCAGCTGAACACCTTTAGTATGACCCGAAATGGAAGAAGTGCTGGCTCTGTGCCTTCCTGCCACGCCATTGATGACCGAAGATTTCCCGGTGTTGGGATATCCAAGGCTGCCTACAAGGATGTCCCGGTCTTTAATATCGGCAAGTTCAAGGATCCTGTGCCTGAGCATCGTTGTGCCGAATCTCTCTTTGCTGGATACGAATACCGTGGGTGCGGTTTTCGACAGGCGGGATTTTGTTCTCTCAAGGGTTTCCTGAGACACGAGATCGCATTTGCTCATGACAATGATGAAAGGTTTGCCGGCGCGTACTATTTCAGCTTCGACCTCGCTGTTCCTGGTCTCATCCGGAAAGCGGGCATCTACCACCTCAAGCAGGACATCGGCCTTTCTGATGACATCCTTTACCATTACCTTGTAGCTTGCCATGGTACATGTAATGCTCCGGAAGCATATAAGGATGTCAGAATAGGCTCTCGATAGAAGTCCGGTCTGAAATTACTTTTCATTCCTTGAGGCAGAAAAAGATTCTATTCTTCTTGCGATCCGATAGGATATGTCCGAAAGGTAAGCAGTCCCCCATGCAGCCACAGCAAGGGCACCAAGCAGATCGAATAACATATCCCGCATTGTATCACTGATACCATGCTGTGTTAAAAATGCCTCCATTTCAAACTTAACTACCATCTCATCTGTAAGGAATTCCAGGATCTCCCATATCACACCTGCTGCGAGGACAAAAAGAAGGATGAAGACGAACATGAATCTGGGGGGTATGTATAGATCATCTGTGTAGATATCAATGGCCCTTATGATAACATATCCTGCAGCTGCAATGACACTTGCAGAAAGTGCATGGGTGAGGTGGTCCCATCTTGCGACCGTTTCATAGAAGGACAAAGTCCCAAGTGCATCCAGGAAAACGGCAAGAGTGATCCACAATGTCAGGCTGGGATCAAGTGAGATATAATATTTACGGGTGAGGACATTTGGCACAAAAGTAATGCCAAATGCTGCAATTGCATTAAGTACCACATGCGTGTCCTTCAGATATATCCCA
>NZ_JBFXHJ010000217.1:0-2763 GCF_050177135.1 Methanomethylovorans sp. | reverse complement strand
CTTCGATCGTCGTCGGGTAGTGATACATCCCAATCAGCATATTCCTCGGTAAGCTCTTCCTTGTATTTCTTTCTGAGATTCTCCCCAATGGGAACAAAGGAGTTCACCTGATCAGCATTATCATCATTAATGACAACAGTAGCATGCAATCTGCGAGTCCCCGTACTGTAATCTGGTTTGTGATCTTCACCATTCTTGTATATCTCATATATCAACCGTGACCATGCAGAAGAGATGGTATCGGCTTCTATTAGTACTGCTTTCATAATTTCACCCTTTGCTTTTGTTCATATTAGCAAGTGCACCCGCAACCATGATCGCTTTGGCGTAATGTCCTCCAACCCTTGAAGTATCAACAAAAACATACTTGTCCATCAAGATCGGTGCTCCCATGCCATCACCACATCCCAAAAAGACAAGTGTACGGAAGATCAGATTGCCAGAGATGCCATCCGGAGCAATGAGGAAATTGGCTTCTTTGATAGCATCTTCAATAAGGATAGTATAATGCTTTGCTTTGATCCCCATTTTGTTCAATTGATTGACCATGAATTCCCCATCTGCCAAAGTACGGTCCACCCTGCTGTTGCGTCCCAGATCACCCATCCTGCCTCCGGAAAGTATTCCCAGCAGGGGCTCTATACCAAAACGGCGTATGTGTTCCGACCCAAGCCGTGCGAATTCCATTTTATCGGCAAGGTCCTCACCTTCATCTATACCTACCGGAGCAATAAAAAAAGGAGTTCCATCAGCCGTCGTAAGCAAAGCCACACGATGAAGTTTTTCCATCCCGAGAACCTTTTTAAGATAAGACAGTGTGTCAGACGCCCGGGCCGTACCCCTTACAGCAGCATCCACATGGCCAGAGGCCAAAAGGTCCACCATCACTTTTTCGGGTTCATCGGTTCCCACTACCTCAAGAGAAGTACCTAAAAACCCTATCTCCCGCTGGTCACCTACCAATATGACTTCCGCAAACCCCTTATCATTTGCTTCCTCTGCACTTGAGATGATCTTTTTGGTAGGATCCCTGATGCCGATGGCTACTTTTGCCCGGTTCTGAATAGCTTTGTTCCGAATAATGTCCACAAGGTCAGGCGTGGTCAGGAGCGACATGTCATGTACCTACAATTATTAATATCAAGCAAAACCAACAAAGGAGTGAAAACATTAATTAGTTTCCCTCTATTGGATATGATGCAATGACCACACCGAAAGAATGGGCTGAAAAATACAGGCCAAAAAGCCTTGCTGATGTCGTGGGAAATTCGGGTGCAACCGGACAACTTAGATCATGGGCTGAGAAGTGGCTGGACAGCATGCCCGAACAAAAGGCAGTGTTGCTCCATGGTCCGGCAGGTGTCGGAAAGACATCAACGGCCTATGCTCTTGCAATGGATATGGAATGGGAAGTTATCGAACTCAATGCCAGCGACCAGCGCACAGCCGATGTCATCGAAAGGGTCGCAGGTTCAGCTTCCAGAATGAGCACATTTGGGGGTATGGATTCCAAAAGGCTTATAGTGCTGGATGAAGCCGATAACATGCATGGGACAAGCGATCGTGGTGGTGCAAAGGCAATAGGGGATATAATCAGATCAACCGGTCAACCTATAGTATTGATAGCTAACGATGCCTATGGAATTCCATCGTCTGTCAGATCGAATGTCCTGGAGATCAAATTCAATGCACTTCAGGCACGTTCTATGATACCGGCCCTGAAGCGGGTAGCTCAGAAAGAGGGCCTGATGTGTGGTGTAGGCATTATAGAGAAGATCGCAGAGAATGCAGATGGTGATATGCGCAGTGCCATTAACGACCTGCAGGCAGTTGCCATGGGCAGAAATGAGATCAACATAGAAGACATTGCTACTGCGGAGAGAGATAACAAAGAATCCATATTCAAGGTAATGGAAAGGATATTTAAGGGAACTGATGCGAAAACTGCCCTTGAAACAACATACAACCTTGACGAAAGTCCTGAAGATCTTATCCACTGGATCAATGAGAATCTCCCGATCCAATATGCTGGTAAGGATGAAGGAATGATCACAGACCCGATCCGAAGCGGATATGAGTATATATCCCGTGCAGACCTGTTTCTTGGAAGAGTACAAAAAAGACAGAATTACCTTATGTGGCGTTATGCAAGCGTGCTCATGACATGTGGAACGGTCGTATCAAAGTCTCAACCGAAACGCGGTTTTGTGAAGTTCAATCCACCTTCTTTGTGGCGTCGTATGGGACAGCTGAAGGCTAGAAGGAACATGCGCAATAACATTGCAGCAAAGATAGCTGATCACTGCCATGAATCAATGCGTTACGCGGGTACAGACATAGCATTCATTTATAGCATATTGCTTGAAGACCAGGACTATGCTCCTGCGGTGGTAGCTGAGTTGGAACTGGACCTTGATGAACTTGTATTTCTGACAGGTGCGTCGAAAGTAACTAAAAAACTTCAGAAGATCTATGATGATGCAAAGGAACTAAGAAAAGAAAAGGGAGAAACAGAAGTTACTTTTTTCAAGGTGAAGGAAAAACAAACGATCAATGAAGATCAGAAGCAAACAAGACTTGCTGATATGATAAACAATAAAGAGAAGATTTCGGAAGAAAAGAACGGCAATAATGAACCTGCTAAGGAAAAAGAGAAGACAAACGGAATGATAAAAAAGCCGCAGAAGACATTATTTGATTTTTAGGCATTGATTTTTAAGATATTTGGATGCTCCATAATGAGAAAAAAACCTTTTTGGAAAT
>NZ_JBFXHJ010000216.1:0-2785 GCF_050177135.1 Methanomethylovorans sp. | reverse complement strand
GAAAAGATGCAAGCCAGATTCCATCTTGACATGCTGGAAAATGCGCTCTATATCGAAAAAATAGCTACCAACGACACTGAACAGTATCATCTTTCACCCAGAGGTGAAGCTTATTTAGAAAACGTAAGGTCAGGTTCAAAAATATAGAAAGGTTGAGGTTATCCTCAACCAGTTTCATTTTCTGATACCAGCTGCTGCAAGGATTCCCATGAGCCCGATAAGTATCTCGAATCCCGGAGCCTTCATGGAGCTCTGCATGACTTCTGTTGCCTGCTGAGGTTCTGCAGTTTCGGTTGAATTCTGTGCGTCTGCATCATCCGGTACAGAAGCCAAAGCTATTTCCTCACTCGCACCAGCTGAGGTCTTATTGACCGCAGAGGTTGCGTTACCCGGACAATCCGGCACCTCGATGGTGAACTTTTTCTTTAAGGTAAGCTTCAGGTCGGGGCTGGCGGTGTCTTCGCTGTGGATATAAATGTCTCCATAAAGATCGAAGTCTTCATCTGCGCTTAGAACAATGTCCTTGTTGGTTGCCATGACCAGTGCATCATCATTTGTATTGAGCACCGTGCCGGGTCCACTTCCAGCATAGTTCACCCCGTTCATGATATCAGGCACTGTGAAGCCTTCCACATCGAACACACCGTAAGCATCACCGTTGTTGATCTTGATTGTATCTCCTCTTAAGAACACATAGTTCAGTACCACAAGGTCACTATCCATCCCTTTGAAAACAGAATCTACATAACAATAGAAGACCGGCTTGTCGTTCTCATCCTTGTAAACGTATGTCTTTTCCTGCTTTGTCAGGTCCATATCAGTTGAAACCACGGCAGTATCTACGATTTCACCTTTCTTCTTAAGTTCCAGATACACCTTATTTCCTTCCACATCTATCTGCTGTACCACAAGAGACCAGCCACCCGGAAGCTGCCATTCCTCTCCGGCGAACATGTTTTTCTTCTCATCACTGTCCATGAATATTCTGGCGATCTCGTCAGGCTTACAACCTTTTGAAAGATCGGATGGGTCCGCAGGCATTGCCATGTGCTGGGCGCCGAAGAGGCCCATAAGGTAATACTTTTCCAGGTCACAGCCATCTGCAATGAAAGTCTTTCCTTCATCCAGATCAGCGATCTTGGTCTTCTTCATTTGAGGTTTGCTCACATAATAAAGATCACCTGAAGGTACTTTATCCCCAAGCCGGATAGTAGAAGAAGAATTCCAGGTATTGTGGATATAGAACAATTCACTGGACAGGCCTGGCTTTATCTGGTACCATAAGGCTGGAAAGCTGTTCGCATCCCAGTAGAGATCGCCTGCTGATATGGCCGGGTCTTTGTTATCATATACGGAACTTCTTATCTCATAAGTCACATTTTCTGCGCTTACTGGTATCATTATAGCCATGAAAAACAATACCACTAATATACCATTTGATTTTTTCATTTAAAGTACCCCTGAATGGAAATAGCACAATATATTGAAAGACAATTTGTCAGATCCAACTTGTTTATTGCACGGTTACTAGCTGAAACATAATATTTAGTATGATAACAATATCAATTTGTGTTACGCCTATTTTACCATTAAAATTAAGATATATAAGAGTTTTCATTTTAATTAATGTTAAAAAACACAAAATTATTAATACTTAATTGGAGTAACCAATTCATCTAAATGTCAGAGGAACAATACAAATGAAAATAAAAGACACATATAAAATTTTTATAATTACTGCACTGGTAATCGCTTCTACTTTATGTGCAGGTTGCATGAACAGCTCATCGACCAGCCAGAGCGGACCGGACGATCATAATGATTTTATTGCTGTGACAGATGCCCTTGGAAGGACCGTGGAAGTGCCCAGATCACCTGATCATGTCATCTGCTCCGGTTCCGGAGCCCTTAGATATCTCACTTACCTTGAAGCCCAAGACAGAATAGTTGCTGTTGACAGCATCGAAACAGAGAGATCAAAATTCGATGCCAGGCCTTACGCACTTGCAAATCCCCAGTTCAAAGAGTATCCTGTTTTCGGGGAATTCAGAGGTAATGACGATCCTGAAAAGATACTTGCACTTGACCCGCAGCCTCAGGTAATCTTCAAAATGTATTCCACATCGGGATACGATCCTGCAGAACTGCAGAAAAAGACCGGTATCCCTGTAATAGCCCTGAACTACGGTGATATGGTCAACAACAGGGCTGACATGTACAACTCACTCCGCATAATGGGAGAGGTAATGGGTAAAGAGGATCGGGCCGAAGAGCTCATTGCCTTCTTTGACAGCACCATCGCAGACCTGAACGAGCGCACTGCGGGTGTCCCCGAAGAAGAGAAGATCACATGTTATGTTGGCGGTATAGCCCGCTCAGGCCCGCACGGTTTCCAGTCAACAGAGCCAACGTACCCGCCATTCCTCTTCACCAATGCAAAGAACGTGGCATATGATCCTATGAACCTCACCACAGCAGAGGTTTCTAAGGAAAGCATACTTGGATGGGACCCTGAGATAATATTCGTGGATCTCTCGACAACCCAGTCAGAAGACAAGTCCAGCGCTCTGTACCAGTTGCAGAACGATGTGTCGTACAGGAAGCTCACAGCAGTAAAAACAGGAGAGGTTTACGGAGTGCTCCCCTACAACTGGTACACACAGAACCAGGGATCTGTGCTTGCTGATGCCTATTTTGCAGGCAAGCTCCTGTATCCTGAGAGGTTTGAGGATGTGAACCTGGAGAACAAGACCATCGAGATATATACATTCCTGGTTGGAAGGGG
>NZ_JBFXHJ010000215.1:0-2828 GCF_050177135.1 Methanomethylovorans sp. | reverse complement strand
TTACCCCTCATCACATTCAGCTGGTCTTTTATAGCCTTTAGTTTGTATTCTTCGCATAGATAATCAAGAATACTGTAGTCTATGGATGACTCGGGGTCATCGACTTCAAACATCCTGGCTAAAGCCATGTTGTATAGCAAGATCTTCCCTTTGAAATCCAGCACCATCATTCCATCAAGGGCATTCTCCATGAAAACTTTGCATTTTTCCTCACTTTCACGATAGTCCCTCAAGATCACTTCTTTTTCATACAAGCTTTTCAAACTGTTGCAGACTGAGAAAAGCATAGTTTTCTCTCCTGAAAGAAAGGGACCTTCATATACCGCCGGGCGTTCCTCCAGATAAAAAACTTCAACAGATACAACTTCTGAATCTGAACAGGTACATGAACAGGAAAGCTTCCAGGGAGTGATCTTGAAATGAGAGGTTTTGAATTTTTTACCGTTTATCATTATCCTGATACAAGCGATCGAAGGAAACTGAAAACCATCAGGTAATATATCTAATACCTGACACACCACATCTCGAAAATCCTTAGTGCTTGCTATTATCTCCGATATCTTACAAATACAGTTAAGTTCTGCATTCTTGCAATCGTCGATTACACTGTTCATTTGCATCACTTAATACATGTAAGATCGAATTAGAAATCATTTACAAGCAATATTGCAATGGATTAAAAGAAACACTATTATGAAGATATCTTTAGGTATGTATATCTACTTTACTAAGACCACAAGTCTTGACACTGCAAAACTCTCCACAATTAAATTTTGATTGTGCTTCAGAAATTTATAGCTAATACATAGAACCTTTTAGTGTTGGGATCAACTTATATCACTGCTTACCTCTTCTATACCAAGGAACTTACATTGAGAGATCCGTTGTTCCGATATTAGATATACAAATGTTTTAAAGAGGGCATAGATTTTAAAATAAAAGGACAACATGTATGGAGAACGATAACCACTTATATAGAATATATACTTATCATCCTTCACTGAATCGTCCATGAACCTTACCACTCCCTGACAACTGGAGAACTCCATCACCGTGCCCTGGGCCATGCGCGGACCCAGGACAACAGCATCCACTTCCATCCCATCGGGGCCTTTTATACCCTCTATATATCCATAGTTAAATATGGTCGGGATCGGGGAGAAAAATACTTTTATGTAGTGATCTCCTGACCTGTTGTATTTAAAAAAACTGTGTTTTGGGGTCTCGATCACAACCTTCATGCAAGGTATTGAACATTATAATTAAAAATGTTTACTGCGCACAAAACACCACACCCGGCGCACCAAGAAATACAGCTTCGTAGACAAAGAGAAAAATGATCTGCTTTATCGTGGATCATCGACCGGAAAGAGCCAGTTCAACTCCTATTATTGAAAATATGCCAGCTTTAGCCCAGTTAACATATTTTCCGGCATTTGGTATTCCCATTATCCTGGACCCAATGAACCCTGCAAATATTGATACCAGGAAAAAGATAAACAACGCCTGGACAAGAAACACGATTCCCAGAAATATCATTTGCAGAGGAATACTTCCAGAACCTGCAATTACGAACTGGGGAAGGAACGCAAGGAAAAAAAGTGAAACCTTCGGATTCAGGAGGTTCATTACAATGCCTCTTTTATAAAGAAGAGGCACATCAGTTTCTTTTACCTCGAAGGATGAAAAGAAAGTTCCGCTTTCCTTTAACGCCTTGAAAGCCAGATAGATGAGATAAAGAGCACCTGCATATTTTACAATCGTAAATGCAATTGCAGAACTGTACACAAGAGCAGATATGCCTAGCGCTGCCGCAGTAGTGTGGAAAAGCAATCCGGTACACAGCCCGGATGCCGTTGCAATCCCGGCCTTTTTCCCCTGGGAAATGCTGATGGAAAGAACAAAAAGAATATCCGGTCCAGGAAGTAAAGTGAGGGCCACAGAGGCAGCAATAAAATAGAGAAGTTGCGTTGGTTCTATCAACAGCTCACCTGTGCCATCGAAAAATGAAACTCAAAACAGGAAAAAGATGGAAGAGAAGAATTAGAGCTGCACGTATCTGGCAATATCCCCAAGGTCTTCCTCTATCCTTAGCAACTGGTTATATTTTGCAGTACGCTCGCTGCGTGCAGGAGCTCCTGTCTTGATGAGATCTGCCCCAATAGCCACAGAGATATCCGAAATGGTAGTATCTTCGGTCTCTGCAGAGCGATGACTGACCACTACAGCATATCCATTGCGGTTTGCAAGCATCGCAGCATCGAATGCTTCAGAGATAGTGCCGATCTGGTTCACTTTCAACAGCAAAGCGCTGGCAGCGCACATCTCGATACCTTTAGCAAGGCGATTGGTATTGGTCACGAAGAGATCATCACCCACAATAAGGGTCTCCCACGCCTCAGAAGTCAGATTTGCAAAATCCTCGAAAGCTTCCTCATGGAAAGGGTCCTCTATGTAGATGATCGGATAGCTGTCTATCAATTCCAGATACAGGTCAGTGAGTTCCCCTGCATCCAGTAACTTGCCATCAATGGAATATGCCTCCCCATCAAAGAACTCTGAAGCTGCAGCATCGAGACCAATAGTGATATCTGATTCTGTATAGCCTGCCTCTTCTATTGCGCTCATCAGGGCATCAAGGGCATCCGTGGTCATTGACAATGGTGGAGCATACCCTCCTTCATATCCAACGTTCGTTGCTGAAGCACCATATTTATCTTCAAGCACCTTGCGCAGGGCGTGATATGTTTCAGCTCCCATCCTCAGGGCTTCTGCATAGCTATCAGATCCCTTTGGCTGTATCATGAACTCCTGAATAGCAAGTTCAT
>NZ_JBFXHJ010000214.1:0-2875 GCF_050177135.1 Methanomethylovorans sp. | reverse complement strand
CCTGCGGGATAACTTTAAATCCTGTTATCCTTCCGCTGGTCCTTTCCAGTTCCACACCCAGAAGAGCATAGATCTGTGCTTCCATAAGACCTTCATGTCGCATTGTTTCCACAGACCACATGACAAAGGCTACTTTGTTGGGATATGTGCCATTCGCAGCATAGTATTTTTCAAGCCAGGCGTTTATGATGGCATCTCCCATAGCTTCGGTCTCTTCATCGGGAATGGTCCTCTGGTCAAAGCTGTAGAAGTTCTTGCCAGTGGGCAATGCATCCGGGTTACGGATGGGATCATTGCCTGTACCAGGTTCTATGTATTCAGCATTAAGTGCCCTTAATGTCTGGTCTATCTCACGTGTGGTCAGAGATAGATTATAGGCAAATTTTGCTGCAAGCTCCAGATCAGATGTAACATTGGCATCCGTCAGACCGAGGATATCTGCCTGAGCTGTTGAAATATTAGTTGAATTTAAGATTGTTGCATTTAGAAGTAACATGGCGTTTGAATCTGTTTCTGCCTTCCATTCGTCCTCTGTTCCGTTAGCTTTAGCCAGCGCATTATAGATGTGATCACTGAAATCATCACCCAGCATGGACCTTACCATGGACACAAGCTTTTCCCCATCTGGTGCCACACCAAAGACATGAAGACCGTAAGGGATGAGCTCTGATTTCATATCTTCAAGATAATCTTCCAGCACGCTATTCAGGAAGTTCTCAAAGTCGTCATCTGTCATATTATACAGTTCACCAGTTGAGATTCCCAGATCCTCTGCAAGGCTGAGATTACCGTAAAGTTGTATCGTGCTGTTACGATAGAGTGCCATCATTCCAGTTTCATTGTCACTTTTTGCATCCTGATAGTTATGGATCTTCTCGCTCATCGTGGCAAGATCCCCATAAAGGCCAGCTTCTATTATCGGTGGTGTAAGATGGTCTATTATGACTGCATTGCCTCTGCGCTTTGCCTGTGTACCTTCTCCCACATTGTCCATGATATACGGGTAGACTACCGGGGTTTCAGCCACCATGATAGACGGATAATCGTATCTCCACAGACCCACTTCATTTCCTGGTAACCATTCCTGTGTACCATGGGTACCAAAGTGTATCATGGCATCTGCATCGTATATGTCGTTGATCCAGAAATATGTCGCCAGATACTGGTGTGTGGGCGGTATTGAGGAATTGTGGTATATAAGGGACTCATCGGACAGTCCTGCCCTGGTTGGCTGGGGTATGAAATTGACATTTCCAAGCTGGATGGTCGGTATTACAAAGTATTTTCCGCTTCTGTCCTCATATGTCATGACCTCGCCGGGCGCTTTACCCCATGTATCTTCTACTTCAGTGCGCACGCTCTGTGGCAATGTTTCGTACCATTCAAGATATTCATTTACCGGCAAGAGAGTTACATATCCGGACTGGACAACTTTCTCAAGCTCACAGGGTGCCCATGTACCCACATTCCTGCTTTCAATGAACAGATCGATGAACTCACTACCATTTGGAACACTGCCGTTTCCTATATTGTATCCTGCAGTCTGCATGTCTTCCAGCAGCAGGGTAAAGCTTGAACCGATATCCAGATAACTGGCACCAATGTTGTTCTTGCCACCCTCGTGGTTGTAGTAAAGGATAGTGATCTTCTTATCTGCGTTTGCTTCTCTTCCAAGCTCTGCCCATGCAATAGCCCTGTCACATATCCATTCGACCTGACATTCCAGTGGTTCATAGTAATACTGCTCTGTTGCTTCGTCCTGAACCCTTCCGGCTAACCAGATATAATCGGTAAGCCCATCTATTTCAGGCTGTGTGACCTGATATGCAATGGAGGAACTGCTCAGTCCCAGCACACTTTCATTAAATTCATCCGGTGTCTGGTAATAATCCTGTATAGCTTTGATCACAGGTACATTGTACTTTTGCAGGTATTCTACTCCTTTTTCATGGTCATTATAGTTAAGATAGAAACCTTTTACCGAGATCATTGAATCAACTATCACTTCACCGTTCATGGTAAAGTAATCCACATCATCCTCACATACTGCATAGGTGGTGTAGATCACATTGCATCCTCTTGATTCAAGTTCTCTGATGATCGCTTCCTCGGAATTGTATTCTATAGAAGTCTTACCCAGTCTGTTACCGATTATTCCGATCGTAGGAGCTGATGCATTGTAACCGTGGTCTGCATACCATGCCAGATATTCGGTACTGTTGGCAAAAGTTCTTGGGAAAGCATCCGGATGATAGATACCATCATCCGGAATAGTTGGCTCAGCTGCAACATAGTGCTCAATATAGACGCTCTCAAGGGTAGCTCCGATGCAACGGATCCAGTTCTCCATATTACTGTATCCGTCATTGAAAAGATAATCTGTCATTGCATTGTACGGCGGATTGTCCATATCTATGGTTGCTATGCTGTACACATCTGACAGCATACCGAACATTCCTATCTGTGCACCGTTGTTCTTTGCAGCAAGGAGCTTGTCTTTTATCTGAGGAAGTTCGTTGGCTCCCACCATGTATAACATGATAACATCTTCGTTAGTGATATCAATGGAGCTGTTTATGGCCTCCCCACCTGTCATCACATTGACATTGAAACGGTCGGTGATCACTGTTCTCTCAGCAAGCACCTGCTCCATATAATATACACTGGTGTCCGAATTGATGATGTAAGTAATATTCACCTTCTCTTGCAGGATATCTGGTTCGGCAATCGTTTGTCCTGCAAAGGCACCGGAGAACTTCTGCCCCATGAACTTCAGCATGTTGCCCATGTTGGTCTCTCCACCCTGCAGCCAGTATCTTTCAATATCAGTGTAATTGCCAGAATAGAGATCTACATTTGGCAGGGTGATGTTCTC
>NZ_JBFXHJ010000213.1:0-2924 GCF_050177135.1 Methanomethylovorans sp. | reverse complement strand
ATCTACGAGGGAGATACGGTCGATCTAAGGTTAGGCATAGAGAACTTCGGTAAAGCAATAGCAAAATCTGTAGACGTTGGTCTGGATCACGGGTTCAAAGGAATAAAGAACACTACACTTGGAACTCTTGGTCTAAATAGCAGTCAGACCGCATTGTTCAAATTCAAAGCAAACAGGTCAGGAACTTTTGAAATCCCGGTTATCATAAACTATGAGGATGATTATGGTATCCAGAAGGATGAATATAACATTAAAATAAACGTGCTTGACAAAAAAGGAAGTTTGAATCTCGCATCTGTAAAGGTCGATCCTGTCCTTCCTCACACAGGCGATACTGTAGAACTGACCATGAGAATTGAAAACTCCGGTGAGAGGACAATAAATTCAATAAGGGTCTATGCTGACCATCCGTTCAAAGGATTGAAAGAATCTTTCATAGGGACCCTTGATACAAACGAGGACGGGCCGGCAGTGATCACATTTGTGGCCGACAAAGCAGGAGAATACCAGATCCCGGTAACAATAACATATATCGATGATTTCGGCGAAGAACAAATTGAAACGAAGGTCAATCTGATCGTCATGAAAAAGGATAGTGGAGCAGGCACAGCCCTGCTTATATTTCTGATCCTGGCGATCATTGGCGGGCTTATCTATTATAATTACAGGACAATAAGATCAAAAGATGCGGTTATCAGGCAGTTGATGGAAGGTGGAGGTAACTCAGCTAATAATAAGAAACAATGAGGGTAAACTATGATCAATGATGTCCGGGTGGGTGCCCTCATTGCATACTGCAGTGTAAAAAGAGGCAACAAGAAAACGCTGATGTTCATTGTTTTTGTCCTCTCCCTCATTTTTTTGAACTTAGTATTTCTTCCTTCAATGATAGGAGGACTTTTAGGCATGTTCACAGGGTTCATGCAGGATTATCCGTACGGAGATATTGTCATTGAACCAACTGGTGATAATACCTACATCAACAATGCGGATAATGTGTTGAAGAAGGTCCGGGCTGTAGAAGGTGTGAGAGCTGCAACAAAAAGACTGGATGTGGGAGCATCCATTAGCCATAAGCAGAAAGTTGTAGGTGTAACGATAACCGGAATGCTTCCCACAGAAGAGTATGATATTTCCCGCTATCCGTACATTATCAGTGAAGGAGATTTTTTAAGTGATCTGTCCCGGGATGAGATCATCATCGGGGCTATGATAGCAGGGACAGGGTTCGGCTCAGAGATATATGACAACCTGGGTGAAGTAAGGCCAGGATCCTTTGTTGACGTAACATACAGCAATGGAGTAAAAAGGACCTATAAGGTCAAAGGCATCATGGAAGGCACATTTGAGGTTGTCGATCTTAATGCTCTGGTCCATTACAAGGAGATCGAGGATGTGTATGGCCTTGAAGGCAAAGAAGCTACCCGTGTAATTGTAAGGGTCACTGGTCAAGGGACGGAAGCGCAGATCCAGGACAAGATCAGGGAAGCTGGAGTGAATGAGCAGATATTTACATGGGCTGATAAGTCGGAGTCTCTCATAAGGCAGGCCATGCAAAGCATGGGTGCTATAGATGTCATGTCCAAGATCGTGAGTCTGATCGTAGGTGCAGCGCTGGTCCTTATTATTATCTATATCAATGTGCTGAACAGGAAAAAAGAAATAGGGATCCTAAAAGCGGTAGGTATCACCCCAAGATCTATTGTGTTGTCCTATGCATTCCTTAGCACCTTTTATGTTTCACTGGGAATTTTTGCAGGATTGATACTCTACTTTACACTTATGTTCTATTTCCAGGCAAATCCAGTGATCTTCTATGAAACCATAGAAATAAGTCCGGTCATTGATCCTGTGCTGCTTGTTCAAAGCATAGTTACCATGCTGACGCTGTCAGTGATAGCCGGGGTCCTGCCTGCCTGGAGCGTATCCAGGGAAAGCATACTCAAAGCCATATGGGGACGGTAAACATGATCTTAGTAAAAGATCTGAAACGATATTATGGGGCCGGAGAAACTGCTGTCAAGGCTCTTAATGGTGTTTCTTTTGAAATTAATAAAGGGGAATTTGTAGCCATTATGGGTGCGTCCGGTAGTGGAAAAACTACTCTGCTGAGGATACTGGCTTTGTTGGACGATGCAACAGACGGGATGTATACTATCCGGGGGCTAGAGGTTTCAAGCCTGCCTGAAGCAGAAAGGAGTTATTACAGGCTTACACAGGTTGGCTACGTCTTTCAGGATTATGCACTTATCAATGAGATGAGTGCTGCGGAGAATGTATATGTGCTCTCTATGATGGAAGGAAAGTCAAAAAAGGAATCTTACAGAACCGCTCTTGAAGCATTAGATAAGGTTGGCCTGAATGGAAAACATGATAGAGTTCCTGATGAACTGTCTGGTGGGGAAAAGCAAAGAGTTGCTATTGCAAGAGCAATTGCAAAAAAACCTGATATCATGTTTGCTGATGAGCCATGCGCAAACCTGGACACCAACAACTCAAAACAGGTGCTGGACGTGTTCAAGGAACTGAATGAAAAATATGGACAGACGATCATTATGGTCACACATGAACCGTGGCATGTTGAGTACGTTAACAGGGTGATCACACTCGAAGATGGTACTATGATCAGCGATGAGAATAGACAAAACAGTACTGGTAGCTCTAAATGAACCTCATGGATCAGTCAGCTGAAAAGCCTGCTTCAGGCTTTTGTTCTTAGATATTCATTATTCACAAGAGAACTTCTAACCGATTCAAAATTTATTACAAAATTTTGATATCGAGTATTCATGTTAACTCATGAGGCAAGTTCTTATCGGATTTCTACAAAACCGTATGTGGCATAATCCAATGACCTGCAGAAAAATACATATATTGATTAAAGAGTTTCTTACAGGTTTAATTTCACGCCTGAATGCATCGCA
>NZ_JBFXHJ010000212.1:0-2927 GCF_050177135.1 Methanomethylovorans sp. | reverse complement strand
ACTGGTAATTGCCTTTGTTCTCATTGGTATACGGGAAAGCGCCGTCTGAAAACTGGTATTCGCAGATGTGTTCTGCTGTTCTTCTTGCCACGTCCAGACATTCTTTATCAGAGAATACCTTGCCGTATTTTGCCAGGAATGCCCCACAGGTGGCATCTACGTTCAGGTGGTCGCCAACATACACTGAGGATTTCCTGAAATAACCTGAAGATATCTGGTTAGCAAGCACGTAATCCTTCGCTTTTTGTATAGGAGCTTCCAGTTCTTTGTTACCTGTACTTACAAACCCATCCAGCAGAGCTTCACCGACAATGGAAGTTATCAATGCTGAAGGATGGTCATACTTGACATGTATCTCGTTCCATGACCCATCAGCAGCCTGTTTTGTAACAAGCCGTTTCAACAATCGCTCAGTGATATCTGTGTAACTGGAATTACTTGCACTATTGATCCTTATCAGGGTCTTGACACATTCGGCATTCACTCTGTTCCTTGCAATGCCATAGACAGGGTCTACGGTATAAGCTACATCATCCTCTATCTTCAAAGTGGGAAGAATGCCATTTTCAATGATATCGGATACTATTTTGTGCATATGCTCACTCAGACCCTGCATAGCTTACACCTTTTATTTTATCTGCGTTAACGTTCCTGAAGAGGATGGTATCAATATTGCTCCTTAGGTTTGATGCGATCTGCTGCCTGCTGTAATGTTTTTCAACATAATCCCGGCCTTTCTTCCCCATCTCTTCCATTTTCTGCTTGTCCGAGAGCAGAGCCATTATCGTTTCAGCAAATGCATCCGGTGAATTCGCGGATATGATGCCTCCACCTGATAGTTCTGCCAGTTTTCTTATCTCCCCTTCGCCCGAGCCAACGAAAGGTATCCCGCATGCCATGTATTCGTAAGCTTTGGTTGGTACTGCGTATTCCAGAGTTTTCAGTTTCTTAAGAGGAGCTATCCCTATCAGAGATTCAGAGAACATCTTTGGTACTTCTTCCCTTGGAACAAGGCCTGGAAATATCACTACTTCCTCAAGGCCTTTATCAGTGACCACTTGCTGTAACTGAGCTTTTATGTCACCATCACCTGCTATGATAAACTTTAAATGATATACCTCATTGATCTTCTTCATGGCAAGGATGACATTCTCAAGGTCCTGAGCATGACCTATATTCCCTGCATAGATGATCTGGTCCTTCTTTTCCATCTTCATTGGATAGAAGAAATTGGTATCTACGCCGTTTGGAGTAACTTTTACTTTGGAAGCAGAAATACCATTATATGTTCTGATGATATCCTCACCAAGTTCGTGAGTGGTCACACCTATCATATCGGCTCTGGAGTAGCAGGCCTGTTCATACATCCTGCTGATCCTTTCAAAGAAACTGCCCTTTTTCAGAAAACCCAGTGATATGGAAGCATTGATCCACAGGTCACGTATATCCATGACCCATTTCTTCCTGAACAATACCTTTGAGGACAGACCTGCAAAGCCTGTGAATATGGGAGGAGCGGATGTCATGATCACATCGAACTTCCTGTAATTGAAAGCCGACCACAGCACAGCATGGAAGGGGAATGACAGGTAATATGCCATTCTTTGTACAAACCCCGGATCTTTTGAATCGGGCTGCCAGGAAAACAGGTTTATCAAACGTACACCATTTACCATGCGTTCTTCAGAGATGATCCACTTTCTTTTGAACGAACCATGGGGAAAATTAGGATGAGGTGCCAGAACAGTTACTTCAGAGTCATTTCCTACAAGGAATTTAGACATATCAGAGATCCTTGAAGCATTGCCTGACTTTTCCGGAGGGAAATGCTGTGATATTATCAGTATTCTAGTCTTTTGAGAAGACGTTTTTTCTGAAGCCATTTTATATCCCTAAAAATCTCATTGACCATTTTTGATATTTGCAAAATACAGGGCTATTGAGTTCAAGATCAATCCACTGAACATACCAAAAATCCCCACTAAAATAAATGTCATTGCAAGCAAAGCCTTTCCGATCCAGAAAGTTTCTCCAATTTTATAGCCAAAAACCGTCCAGAAACCCAGCACCAATCCAATGAACATACAAATAAACCCAGGCACTCCAAAATACAGCAATGGGTGTTTTCTCTGGAACTGGTTCACAATAGAGTTCAGCACCGAGAACCCATGCCTGAACGGGTTGAACGTGGAGCCTGCGATATCGTACCTGCAGGTGATGGGCACTTCCTTGATCCGTAAACCCGCGCCAGTGGCGTCTGCGAGCATCTCGGATTCGATGCCCATGCCGTTGTTGGTGAAGGTGAAGGTGGCGAAGGTGTTGCTCGCGAAGGCACGGAAGCCGCTCTGGGAATCGTTGATCTTTGATTTGAAGTCTCCGGTCATGTTGGTGGCGAAGGTGAGCACTTCCTGGCCGAGCCTGCGGTATCTGGGGACATGGAGGCAGTGGCCTTTGAGGAAACGGGCACCGTTGACCATGTCGGCTTCCTTCCAGAGGATGGGCTGGATGAGTTGCGGGATCTCATCGGGATTGTGCTGGCCGTCTGCATCCAGGGTCACCAGGATGTCCACCTTTTTGTCCATGGCCCATTTAAAAGCGGTCCTGAGGGCTGCACCCTTGCCTGCGTTATTTTCATGGCGCAGGACAGTGGCACCCATAAGCTCGGCTACCTTAAAAGTACAGTCGGCACTGCCGTCATCGATGACGAGCACCTCGTCCACATGCTGCCGTGCACGGGCGATGACACTACCAATAGCGATCTCCTCATTGTAAGCAGGGATGGCAGCGACTACCGTCATGCCAGACACCCCTGCTCATAGGGCAGGAGTGAAAGCATACCATTGGTTCGATCTTGCGGATCTCTCTCTGATCTGTTCCGTGCCACCATACACATACTATCAAAAAACGAATACATTGTGACACAATAT
>NZ_JBFXHJ010000211.1:0-2966 GCF_050177135.1 Methanomethylovorans sp. | reverse complement strand
CTCAGGAGGTCATGGATAGTCTTGTGGTCACCAAATCTGATTTTGATTCAGCTTTCAAGAACATAGAGCCTTCGGCCATGAGGGAGGTGTTCGTGGAGGTTGCCCATGTGAGATGGGACGATATCGGCGGGCTGGAAACGGCAAAACAGGAACTCATCGAGGCTGTGGAATGGCCTCTGAAATACCCGGAGATGTTCGAGGCTGTCAATACCACGCCTCCCAGAGGCATACTGCTTTTCGGGCCGCCTGGAACTGGTAAGACCATGCTGGCCAAAGCGGTTGCAAGTGAGAGCGAAGCTAATTTTATCAGCATTAAAGGCCCTGAGCTTTTGAGCAAATATGTGGGAGAATCCGAGAAAGCGGTGCGTGAAACCTTCAGGAAAGCAAAGCAGGCTGCACCCACAGTGATATTCTTCGATGAGATAGATGCCATGGCTCCAGAAAGGGGGGCCAGTGCCGATGCACATGTGACGGAGCGGGTGGTGAGCCAGATACTTACTGAAATAGACGGAGTGGAAGAACTCAGGGATGTTGTGGTCATAGCCGCCACCAACAGGCCCGATATCATCGACCCTGCCTTATTGCGCCCTGGAAGGTTTGACAGGCTCATCTACGTGAAGCCACCCGAAAAGGAAGGCCGCAGGAAGATATTTGAGATACATATTCTGGGAAAACCTCTCGCAGAGGATGTGGACCTTAATTTGCTTGCGGATATGACAGAAGGCTATGTGGGTGCAGATATCGAAGCCATCTGCAGGGAAGCTTCCATGCTGGCCTTAAGATCGGTGATCCTGCCAGGCATGACAAGAGAGGAAATGAAGGTACTGGTAAATGATATCAGGATCTCCATGACCCATTTCAGGAAAGCTATTGCCAGAATAAAGCCCACAACTTCCAGAAGCGCCATGAACCTCTATGAAAAAGCAGCTGAATCCTATGCGCAGTATGCTGCTAACTCAGATGACAAAAAAGATACTAATGGCGGAGGTACTGCTTATCAGTAAAATCCATAAATAGTTAATACACTTAGTTCTATCTTTTCTACAATGTTTAAAAAATGATTACAGGTTGGATAGCAAATGTATGAGGATCTGATATCTGAAATAAGGGAGGAACTGACCAGCAATGCTGACGAAAGGACAAAAGAAACAGCTGCCCGTTTTTTTAAGGAAGGGATCAACTGTTATGGTGTAAAGGCAGCAACTGTCCTTAAGATAGCAGATAAGTACTTCAAACAGATAAGGAACGAACAAAAGCAGACCATCTTTTTGTTATGTGAGGAACTGCTGGTGTCAGATCTGTTCGAAGAATCCGCAATTGCTTTTGAATGGGTCCATCGTATGCGGGAGTACTACGAGCCAGAGGATCTTGAGATCTTTGAAGGATGGATAGAAAAATACGTCAACAACTGGGCGAAATGCGACACATTGTGCAATCATTCGGTAGCTTCTTTTATAGAATCGTATCCGCAGTACCTTTCCCGGCTTAAAGAATGGACCCGATCTGAGAACAAATGGTTCAGGAGAGCTGCGGCGGTAACTCTTGTATTGCCTGCAAGGAATGGAAAATTCCTGGAGGATGTTCTGGAAATAGCTGACAGTTTGCTCATGGATGAAGATGACCTTGTGCGCAAAGGTTATGGCTGGATGCTCAAGGAAGCCGGTAAGGCTCATCAGCAGGAGATATTCGAATACGTGATGAAAAACAAAAAGGTCATGCCAAGAACTTCACTGAGATATGCTATTGAAAAGTTCCCTCAGGATATGAGAAAAAAAGCAATGGAAAAATAGTCTGTTATTGTGACCGTTTTATATTGTTCATTCAGACTGTACCGTAAACTTCTCACATCAATATCTTCGCTATCAGGGGAGCGAGGAATACGGTGATAAGGCCGGCGATACCTATGGCAAGACCGCTCATGGCTCCCTCGGTCTCTCCCAGCTCGACCGCCTTGGTGGTTCCCAGGGCATGGGATGATGTGCCGATGGCAATTCCCACTGCTACCTTATCATCTATCCTGAACAGTCTGCATATCATGGGACCCAGCAGCACGCCTGATATGCCCGTAAAGACGATGCCTGCCACGGTAATGGACGGCAGGCCACAAAGCTGGTTCGAAAGCTCTATTCCAATGGGTGTTGTAATGGATTTGGGGATCATGGACACGCTTACCAGCTCGTCAAGGCCGAAGATCCTGCACATGCCAATTATACTCACAATGCCTGTTACAGAACCTATGGTGATCCCTGCAAGGATGGGCAGGATATTAGCCTTCAGCAAGTGGATCTTCTTATACAGGGGCACAGCCAGAATTACGGTGGCTGGACCCAGGAAGAAGGATATGAACTGTCCCCCTTTGTTATAATCATCGAAACTTATCTGAAAGTTTACGAGAAAGGCAATTATCATAACCATGCTCAGTACCAGGGGGTTCAGGAAGACCGATCCGGTCCTTCTGTAGAGCATGCTGCCTGTCTGGAACGTAAGCAGGGATATGGCTATGCCGAACAGAGGGGAACCTGCAAAAGCGGTCAATGTCGGTTCATTCACCGGAGCGCCTCCTTCTCATAAGTATCTGGACCGTGATACCTGTGGTAACTGCAATGATGGCAGTGGAAACAACGGATATGATGGTGAGAGCTAACCATTTACCTTCGAGTATCGAAAAGCAGGTGATGAGTCCCACTGCTGCGGGCACGAAGAAGAACGAGAGATGCTTCAGCATTAAATTGCTTACATCCTCTATCATAGAAAGCTTTATTATCCCTGTCAGCAGAAAGAATAGCAAAAGCAGCATACCCATTACGTTCCCCGGTATGGGCAGAGCCAGTGCGCTGTGAAGGAGATCTCCCAGAAAACATACAACAAGAATAATACCGAACTGAACAAGATATTTCATAGGGATCCTTTTTCAGAAAGAGATTTTGCTAGAGGGAATATGATATTGATATTAGTGGCTTTCGGTA
>NZ_JBFXHJ010000210.1:0-3040 GCF_050177135.1 Methanomethylovorans sp. | reverse complement strand
GGAGGTGCCGGTGTCACTAACATCCTCGGCCTTTACAGCTTTCTGAAGCAAGGTTATATTTGCGTTCTCAGGAGAGATACCCGCATTATAGCCATTAGACATCTTAAGGACAATATGGTGTGTAGTACTTGGCATCACTATACCCTCGTACTCTGCACCGTCCTTCTCTATCCTTATCCTGTCACCTTTTTTGAATTCCATGAAGATCACATCTGTTGATAACATTGATCATGCTTCGGTAATGTATCGTTCCACAAGTTCTACAAGAGCATTTAAAGAAGCTTCCGAGCCATTTCTCAAAGCACGTATCTCTTCCTCGGTCTGCCTCATAGTTTCTTTTCTTCTGATGATGGCCTGGTCCATTTCCTCGAACGCAGGACCACCTATGACCCTTCTCTTCTTTATATTGGAGATCGGGTCCAGAGCCTCACATATCATCTCTTCTGTAAGTCCCTTGCTGCTGAGTCTAATGCCCAGGACCTCATACGCCACAGCATCTATCTGTTGCAGATGGATGTCTCCTTCTCCTCTTGCAAGTACTCCTACTATCTGATGAGCTGTCCTGAAGGGTATGCCTGTTATCCTTACCAGTGTGTCTGCAAGCTCAGTGGCTGTGCTAAATCCCATTACGGACTTTGAAGCCATGACTTCCTTGTTGACCTTCATGGTCCTTACCATGCCTTCCATCATGCGTACCGAGCTTCTTGCAGTTTTCATTGCTTTCCACATGTTAGGGGTTGCTTCCTGCAGATCCCGGTTATAACTTAAGGGAAGGGCCTTGCAAGTGGTAATAAGGGCCATCAGTGATCCTGCCACCACACCGCTCTTTCCTCTCAGCAGTTCTGCAGTGTCTGGATTCTTCTTCTGTGGCATGATCGACGAAGTGGATGCATAGCGGTCATCCAGCTCGATGAAAGCGAATTCTGAGGTGGACCAGATAACAAGTTCTTCTGCCATCTTGCTTAAGTTAATGACAAGATTTGTAAGCACAGCAGTAACTTCTATCAGGAAATCCCTGCTGCTGACCGCATCCATGGAATTCTCAACAAGGTATTCAAAGCCCAGCAGTTGTCGGGTACGTTCCCGGTCTATGTTGAAGCCAGTGGAAGCAAAAGCTGCGGCTCCCAGAGGACAGATGTTCACCCGTGAGTAGGCACTCCTGAGACGGTCTGTATCCCTTCCCAAAGCGTCCATGTGGGCTATAAGATGATGGGCCAGTGTAGTGGGCTGTGCATGCTGCAGGTGTGTGAAGCCTGGCATCAGGGTCTCGATGTTTTCAGATGCAAGTGAACATAAAGTGTTGCGAAGAACATGTAATTCTTCCATGAGTGCAAGCATTTCTTCACGCAGGGTCAGACGGATGCATGTTGCAACTTCATCATTACGCGACCTGCCGGAGTGCATCCTGCCTCCCACATCCTCGCCAACCATATCAATAAGCTTTGATTCCAGGGAAATGTGAATGTCTTCGTAAGTGTGGTCCAGTTGTCCTATACCTTCTTCCCTGATGCGCAATAATCCCTTGAGGATCCTGGAACAATCCTGTTCCTTTATTATTCCCTGTTCCTTTAACATAATGGTGTGAGCAAAGTCCACCATTATGTCCGCATCGAATATCCATTTGTCCGACTTCATTGAAGAAGTGAACTCCATTATGTCCTCATCAGGCGTGCTGGCCAAACGCCCTCTGCGCAGAATGTTACTCATGTGTTACCTCTTTCATTTCATTGAGAATCAGGTTGTAGCGTGGTTATGGTCTGTACACTTAAAAAAGAATCGGTATTGATTTATGTACCACCTTGAAGGACAGGAAGCAGGATATGCACGGTAGTACCTTTTTTCTCCTCGCTTTCTATCCACATCTTTCCTTTATGTGCTTCCACGATGTTCTTGCAAATGAACAATCCAAGGCCTGTGCCTCCATACTTGCGTCTTATGGATGGGTCGATCTGGTAGAATTTCTGAAACAAATGAGGCAGTAATTCTGGAGGTATGCCTATTCCGCTGTCTTCTATGCTGATATGTACCATTTTTCCCTCTTTTTTAGCAAAAATACTGATCTTACCTTGTGAAGGCGTGAATTTAACAGCATTGTCCAGCACATTGGTCAGCATATCCGTGATCTTTTTGGCATCGGCTTCTATCTGCGGCATGCCTTCCTGTACATGACGCAGTACATCTATTTTCTTCTCAGTGATCGGCATTGCCATGTCCGTCACAGCATTATCGATGACCTCAAGGATGTCGATCTTGCTAAACTCATATTTTATCTCCTCAACTTCAGCCATGCTTACATACAGCAGAGAATCAACGAGTCTCCGAAGTCTCTCTGTATTGCGGATGACAGTACTAACAGCTTTGAGCTGCTGATAGTTCATTTTCCCCAGGGTGCCTTCCATAAGGAGGTCACTGTATCCTTTGATGGAAGTGAGAGGCGTTCTTAGTTCGTGGCTCACATTTGAGAGCAGTTCGTTCTTCATCCTGTCCACGGACTGCAATTCCTTGTTAGCTTTGCTAAGTTCATCGGCATATTCTCTCAATTTCTCTTCGGCGATCTTGCGCTCACCTATATCCTCAACGATGCCCACTCCGCCCAGCAACGTACCGTCATATGATGTGTTTGGACTGTAATCAACTTTTATAAATGCTGTTTTACCATTTCCCTGAGCCCGATATTCTCCCTCAAAGTGTCCCGGCCTTAGTAAGAGCACTTCGTTGAAGGCCGCTTTCATCTTTTCATCCCTCAAAGAAATATTCATGTTGAAACCTATTATCTTTTCTTTAGGTATGCCCAGGATCTCCGATATCTTATCGTTACAATGGGTAACAGTGCCATCCTTATCAAAGTTGAAAATGCCAAGCGGGGAATTCTCAAAAATCAGCCTGTATTTGTTTTCAGATTCCTTGAGTGCGATATCCATCTCTTTGATATGTGTGATATCAATAATGATACCCTGATAATAGCTAGGCCCTCCCACCTCATCTCTTGCCAGCATTGACCTTTCTGTGACCCATTTTATTTCTCCACTGTGCGTTAAGA
>NZ_JBFXHJ010000209.1:0-3067 GCF_050177135.1 Methanomethylovorans sp. | reverse complement strand
AGCTGAAGGTCGATGAAATGGCGGTTGCCAAAGCTTATTCCATCAACAGTGAGATCAAGTACGAGGATGAGGATGGGCACAGCCAGATATCGGATACCATAAAGATAAGGACTGAAACACTGCCTGCTCGTTCCTTTGGTGAATCCCTGTCAAATTACACCGGGTTTTTCATAATAATTGCCATAGCAGCCATTGCAGTCGGCGGATTCTTCATCTACAGGAAACAGAAAGAAGGAAAGATGGGTAAAGAATGAACCTCTCTTTCCTGATATTTATTACAGGTATCGTTTCATGCATTCACTCATAGATTCACTTAGGAACATAGGGCTTACTGAATACGAAGCAAAGGTCTTTGTGGCACTTACCAGACATGGCAGCGGCACAGCCACTGATATTCACATGTTCTCAGGTATACCAAGGCCTGCTGTATATGGCGTGTTAAAAAAGCTCGCTGAACGCGGGATCATCGAAGTGCAGCATACAAAGCCCATGCGATACAAATGTATGTCTCCCGAAGAGGCCATCGAGAAGATCAAAAAGGACTTCGAACAGGAAACCGAAGTAGTTCTCGAAAAACTTGAAGATATATACTCAAGTGAGGAAAATGTCCTTCAGGAAGAAGTTGTCTGGACTATAAATGGACTGAAAAATGTAACTGACAGGATAATCCAGGTTATTTGTAGTGCAAGGTCCGAAATTATAGTAGAAACGCCTCATCCGGCTTTCCGGGACCTTGAGAATGTGTACCCGGTGATAGAAAAACATCACAAGGAACTTGTCGAGGTATTCAATCGCAAGATCGGTGAAGGTGTCAAAGTACGTATGATCATTTATTCAATGGATGAACTAAGGGATATAGCAGCGCTCATCCCGGATGCAGAACTTAGGTTGTATACCATCAAAGACGAACAATTCAGGAAGGGAGGAGCTATTCTGGTAGATAGTTCTGAGATATTGATAGACCTAAAGAAAGAAGTTGGTTCACGAGAGGATCTCACAGCTATCTGGTCCAACGGAAAAGAATTTGTTTCCATCATGAAGCACTTACTTGAATCCGAATGGGCAGTCTCTGAGGATCCCTTATTTGAAACAAAAAAGGAATGACCGGATCAGAGCAGTTTTTTACCTGCATCCGGCCCGGATACGCACTCGTACACTTCGGAGATCTTCATGACCACAAGGCTTCTGGCAGGGAACCTGTCGCCCATGGACTTGACCATCCTGTACATTTTTTCGTAATCCTCGCCACTTGTTTTGATCTCGATGGGCCCTTTTATCTGGAAACAGCCCTGGGTCTCAGGTCCCCACACATACAATGCTACTCTGGGGTTCTCCTTGAGATTATCAAGGGTTTTCAGGAAAAAGTTGTCTGCTATCCAGACAGTTTCATCGTCATCCTGCAATTTACAGAAACCGATGGGTATGACGTTCGGAACGCCATCCTTTGAAGCTGTTGCCAGCGGGAATATCCTCATTTTGGAAAATGCATTTTTCATCTCTGAATTGAGCTTTACCATAGTATCACCTCTTTGACATCAGGATTATCATATAACAAAGTATAAAAAATGAATCTTCTGCTAATTACATGCCATTGATAAATACCCTGTCAAGGAAATACTGATGCACGCGGCTGTCTGAGGTAAGCTCCGGGTGGAATGCCAAAGCTAACAGGTTCCCCTGTTCTGCAGCCACTATCATGTTATCAACGGTTGCGAGCACCTTCACATCCTTCCCGGCACGTGTGATAGCAGGGGCTCTTATGAACACGGCATTATAGGGGCCGTCAAGGAAAGCCAGGTCAAGCTCGGTCTCAAAGGATTCACGCTGTCTTCCGAATGCGTTCCTGTTGACCTGTGTATCCATCAGCCCAAGCAGATGCTGATGGGTCTTCCTTACCTGCTCATCGCCTTCCTTTGCAAGCAGGATAAGACCTGCACAAGTACCCATGATAGGCATACCTGCTGTATGCATTGCCCTTATTTCATCGGCAATACCTTCTCTTAGCAATAGTCTGCCAAGCGTGGTACTTTCTCCGCCGGGCAGTACAAGAGCATCACATGTGGGCACCAGGCCTTTGTGCTTTATGGTGATGATCTGTGCATCTTCCCCTCTTTGAGAGATGGCACGCTCCAGAGCCTCAACATGCTCTGAAACATTGCCTTGTATCGCTATAACACCTATACGCAATGCCTACACCTTGAAAAAAGAAGAGAGGACTTACCATCCTCTGGTCTGCAAGGCCTGCTCAGGAGGGATGGTATCCGTGCTGATGCCTTTCATGCCTGCGCCGATACCCTTGGATATCTCTGCAAGCACCTCAGGATTGTCATAATTGTTTACTGCTTCCACGATGGCCGATGCCATAAGCTCAGGCTTTTCAGCCTTGAAGATACCGGAACCCACGAACACACCATCTGCACCCAGCCGCATCATAAGGGCTGCATCTGCCGGTGTTGCCACGCCGCCTGCTGCAAAGTTAACCACAGGTAACCTCTGCAGCTGTGCAGTTTCGATGACAAGCTCAATAGGAGCCTCGATCTCTCGGGCTGTGAACATCAGTTCTTCTTTAGTCTTGCCTGCGAGAGCCCTTATTTCGCCGGTGATCTGTTTCATGTGACGCACAGCTTCCCTTACATCCCCGGTACCGGCTTCGCCTTTGGTGCGTATCATTGCAGCACCTTCATTGATCCTGCGCAGCGCTTCTCCCAGGTTTCGGGCTCCGCACACGAAAGGAACGGTGAACTGTGTCTTATCTATATGGAATTTTTCATCAGCAGGGGTAAGCACCTCTGACTCATCCACCATATCAACACCAAGAGCCTGCAGGATCTCAGCTTCCACAAAGTGCCCTATACGTGCCTTTGCCATAACGGGAATAGTGACACATTCGATGATCTCCGTTATTATCTGGGGGTCTGCCATTCTTGCAACACCCCCGGCCTTTCTTATATCAGCAGGTACCGCCTGAAGTGCCATGACAGCAACCGCCCCGGCATCCTCTGCTATCTTTGCCTGTTCGGGATTTGTCACATCCATGATGACACCTCCTTTCTGCATGCTGGCAAAA
>NZ_JBFXHJ010000208.1:0-3105 GCF_050177135.1 Methanomethylovorans sp. | reverse complement strand
GACATCATAGATGAGGAGGAATTCACTACTATTTATGTTGATGCAAGGATAGTGAAAGTGTTAGTGTTTTATAATAATACCAACGTTTAAATAAGTTCATCCTAATTTAGAAATGTAAAATTAGAGGGATAGAGAGATAGTTCTTACGTTTTACAGCTTTTCTGATACGGAGCTATGATCATGGCAAAGAATGCATTAATAACCGGAATTACTGGACAGGATGGTTCCTATCTTGCAGAGTTACTATACAATAAAGGATATAATGTGTATGGACTTGTGAGAAGGCTCAGTACTCCCAACACTTCCCGCATAGACCACATCCAAAATAATATCGAACTACTGCAGGGAGATCTTACCGACCAGTCTTCCCTGAGCGAAGCAATGCGTATTGCACAGCCCGATGAAGTGTACAATCTTGCTGCTCAGTCCTTTGTGGGAACTTCGTGGAACCAGCCGGTACATACCGGAGATGTGACCGGACTGGGAGTGGTGAGAGTACTGGAAGCTGTAAGACATGTAGTACCGGATGCGAGGGTTTACCAGGCATCATCCAGCGAAATGTTCGGTAAGGTACAGGAAACACCGCAGACAGAGAACACGAAGTTCTATCCCAGAAGCCCCTATGGAGTTGCTAAGGTATATGCATACTGGACATGCGTCAACTACAGGGAAAGTTACGGCATGCACATCAGCAACGGGATATTGTTCAATCATGAATCCCCACGCAGAGGCATTGAGTTTGTTACCAGGAAGATTACCGACAGTGTTGCACGGATATACCACGGCCTAGAATCTGAACTGCGCCTTGGGAACCTTGATGCAAAAAGGGACTGGGGATTTGCAGGGGATTATGTCGATGCTATGTGGCGTATGCTTCAGCAGGATGAGCCAGGAGACTATGTCATAGCCACTGGAGAAACTCATTCAGTTGAGGAATTCGTACAGGAAGCATTCTCCATAGCTGGCCTGGACTGGAAAAAATACGTGGTCGTAGACCCAAAGTTCGTAAGACCGGCCGAAGTACAGTTATTATTGGGAGATCCATCCAAAGCAAAGAGGGTGCTTGGCTGGGAACCAAAAGTACACTTCAAAGAACTTGTCAAAATGATGGTGGAAGCTGACCTGGAGAGGCTGGAACCTGTTAGCAGGAAACACTGAACCTGGTTCATCTTTCATTTTTTATACCTTTTAGGCAAGGATGGCAGTGCACCATCCTTAAAATTCACATGGCATTTTGAGGGAAGTGCCTTGTAGAAAAAATGGAAAAAGTGAAAACATGGACGAGAATAGATTTCACGTGGTCGTAGGCACAAAGGGACAGCTTATAAAAATGGCGCCCATTATGCTGGAAATGGACAGAAGAGGAATAAAGTATAATTTCATCAATGCTGCTCAACACACAAAAATACTTTATGACATCATTGGCGTTTTTGGCCTGAAACAACCCGATATCGTACTTAACAATAATAACAAGGACGTAGCCAATGTACTGGATATGGCCTTATGGCTCTCAAAAGTGACACTGAGTTCTTTTTCACAGGACGGCCTGCCTAAAAAGAATGACATTTGCCTGATACATGGCGATCCTATACCTGCTTCTTTTGGTGCTGTTCTGAGCAAATTGCACCGGGCCAAGATCGCACACATCGAATCCGGAGAAAGGACACATAATATTTTCAATCCCTTTCCTGAAGAACTGTCCAGAAGAATGATAGACTGGATGGCAGACTATCTGTTCACCTCTTCTGAAGAGTCGTATAATAACGTCATTAAACAGGGAGTAAAAGGGGAGATAATCAATCTGGGATACAACACTGTGATCGATGCAATACGTTTTGCCATCGCTAACTCCCAGAAAGTGACTTTCGAGCCTGAATCCGGGTATGTGCTTGTCAACGTGCACAGGGTGGAGAACCTTTATTCAAAGGAAAGATTGGACATCATCATATCCACGGTCGAAAAGATAGCCAGGAACGAAAGAGTGCTTATGATCATGCACGAGCCTTTAAAGAACAAGCTTATAAAAAATAATATGCTTGATACGCTTAAAGGAAATGAGAACATCCAGATGATACCTCTCCAGGACTATGTAACTAATATCAATCTGATAAAGAACAGCAAATACATAGTCAACGACGGAGGAGCACCACAGCTTGAATCTTACTTCCTTAGCAGGCCCTGCCTGTTGATGAGAGGGTTCATGGAACAGAACGGCTACCCGAATGTATGCCTTTCAAGATATGATACCACCATCATAGATGATTTCCTGCAGAACTATAACGACTATGTGTTCGATGTGGACATCAATGCTCTCAAGAGTCCTTCTAAGGAAATAGTCGATATATTAGCAGAGAAAATGGCTCACCTTAAGAACACATGAAACTTAAAGGGAACTTATCGACACTTGCGGTAATTCTGCTTCTGGCCCTGCTGTTCAACTATTATACCTATGTTAACAGCGAGGTCAGCTACAGGGTAGCTGATAGTCCAGACGAGAATCTGGCCCTTATTTTTTCAAAGCTCATTGCAGAGGATTCTTCTTTTATATGGCATTCTGAAATGAACGAGAGATACAATGTAAGTTATTTCAGGCCAAGAAACTCGATAGATATCGGTGGAAATAATTACATTGGGCCATACGTCGGCTTTCAGATGTTGCTTGCTACTGCAAGGTTATATGGGCTTATAGATCACATAGTGCCTCTGGCAGGATGCATAGGCGTACTGTTCTTATATCTGCTCGTAAGGAACATATTTGATGAGAGAACCGCGATAATAGCGGCACTGCTATGGGGACTGAATCCCTCATACGTGTTCTTTTCCAATACGTACTACAGCAATATTCCTGCAGTGACCTTTTCGATGATCGCTCTCTATTGTTTCCACAAGGGTATTCAAACCGGAAAGAACACGTACATTGGCTGTGCCGGTCTGTTCTGTCTTTATGCGGTTTTTACGCGAACTTCAGAAATAGTAATGTTCGGCTCAATATTGATAGGCCTTCTTGCTGCAAGATGGGGAATTACCAGAAAGATACAGCTGAAAGAGATGATCATATTCGCCAGCATCTTTTTAGTGCTGCGTATATTGTGGACAGTAGCCAAC
>NZ_JBFXHJ010000207.1:0-3189 GCF_050177135.1 Methanomethylovorans sp. | reverse complement strand
AATGTTCAATACTTGTGTGCCTTTGCCATCTCCACCATTGCCTGCAGGTTCACTGTGGGTGTCTTGCTGACAATACCACACCCTGGAGCAAGCAATGCGACCCCTGCATCAAGGACTTCCTTTGACTTCTCTTTGATGAACTCAGGCGTCTTGTTCCAGAGCACGTTCACAGGGTCCAGGTTACCGACTATAACAGCCTTCTTAACTGCCTTGACAGCAGTTGCAGGATCAACGTTCTGGTCGACACTTATCGCATTGACACCAGATGATTCCATGAGTGCAAGACCTGCTGTGGTATCACCGCAGATGTGCAGCACTGTGGGCACGTTCAGTTCGTTCATGGCATCTACCAGTTTCCTGTGGAATGGCACTACGAACTTCTCGTAGAACTCAGCTCCGATCAGCTGGTAACTGGCGGTCGGGTCGATGATGACCATGGTATCTGCACCGTTCTCCACCATCTTCTTGGCGTATGCAATGCTGAAACCTGTGGAGAACTCCATGAGCTTCAGGCCCAGGTTCTCATCTGTGAAGATGTTCATGAACCAGTCGTCGCCGTTCAAATGCTGTGCCAGGGAGAAAGGACCTGCTAAAAGCTTCGAGTGCTTCTTCATACTTATTCTGTCTGAAAAGTATCTCTCCTTTACAGTACCATGCTTCCGAACTATCCATTTTCATTTTTGGGGATGAAGTGAGCGGGATCCATGTGAACCGCGGAAACTGGTAGCTCAAAGGCTGTGAATATTCTATGGAACACTCAAAAGCCTCAAGAGCAGTATCATAATTTCCAAGCTCTCTTAGAACATTTCCTTTGCAATACCATGCCT
The DNA here is from genome assembly GCF_050177135.1 of Methanomethylovorans sp. NCBI lineage: Archaea > Methanobacteriati > Methanobacteriota > Methanomicrobia > Methanosarcinales > Methanosarcinaceae > Methanomethylovorans > Methanomethylovorans sp. Next base: position 2,362 of record NZ_JBFXHJ010000207.1, on the reverse strand, counting down.
CAGGGAACTCTCTACATTTGGACAGAGAATTTTCGAGGCAAATCAAAGCTTCTTCGTATCTCTGAGACGTATAAAGCACAAAGCCTTTCCTGAAAAGGTATTCAGGATCTTCAGGAGCTTTCTCCAGCATCTTCTCGATAAGTTCAAGCGAAGCATCATATCTGCCCATCATATAGTTTGCATAGCTTTTGCAGGACAAGATCTTAAGAAAACTTATCTTTGATCGCTTTGCAGCCTCAGGATCACCCTGAGATGTGAGCATATCTGTCTCTTCTTCCCATAGTCTTTCTGCCACATCATAAGCATCTAAGCAGTCCTCGAACCTATGCATCTTGAGAAAAATAGACCCTTTGTTATAAGCCTGCAGCGCATCATCATGAATCTTTTTGATGTCTTTCTTCGTAGAATTTCCAGTAAAGAATTTTTCAAAAAGTTTCATTTATCAGCCACCTCACTACAAACGGAAACAAAAATAATCCCCTTCAAGCCTGAACTTTTCACGTGTGTGACATTCGGAACACAGACAACCTTCTTTTAATGATGGTTCGTATTGATTTTTCCTGGCACAGAACATCATGCCATTTCCAGGACATGTCGTACATGTTGTACAGAGACAACCTTTGGAATGATGATATGAAGTACATATACCAAAATACCTGCCATAAGTTTCCCTGTTCCTGTCAGTAAGTTCTGAGGATCCCATAAACTATGACCTTTAAAACTGTGTGTCCTTTTCAACGTTTTATTTTCACTGAACGCTTTATTTTCAAGATTGAATGATCCATTGTTTGCTCGGGGCAGATGGCAACACAACGTCTACAGCTAGTGCCCAGGCAATGCTGGCTGTCGATATTTGCAAACCTCTTACCCTCTCTTTCAATGATGGTCACCGCATCTTCCGGACACTCTTTTTCACATTTATGGCAAAGGATACATTTTTCCACGGGTCCTTCAAGGATGATCCCTATATCTTTAACAATATCAAGACCTTGCCTGCCCACATCATCAATGTCCCTTGAAACACGTTTTTCGATATTCACTTTTTCTAAGGCCCGGGGGAAAGGCTTAATTTTATACAGCTCGAGCATCTGATCATATACCTCAATGGGCATCCCTTGCTGCCAGTAAGATAGTTCACAAACGTATATGTCCTTGAATGTTTCACTCGTAGCCATCATGAGGTGGTCTGCATGTATCTTCTTTGCCACAGAAATGACATCACATAACTTAATGATATCCAATGCCAACTTTCTTGCCAGCCCTATAGAAGTGTTACCGAATTGCACAATGTTATCTGAAAAACCTGGTGCGGAACCAATATGTCTTGCTTTTTCAGCATCTACATAAGTTCCGGTAGCTCCGGACATATAAACATATTTAAGGTCAGAATACTCAATACCTGCTGCTACCATGAGAGTCATATGGGCAGCTCGAATGGCACCTATTGCCTTACCCACTTCTTCTACATCTTTATCTGTGATTATAATACCGTCACCCAGGACTATTCTTCCCTCCGGAAGATGCGGCAACTTTTTAGTCAGGCCTTCTTTGATAGCCAGGGCAATAGTCGAAATAACCCCTGTTCCTGTAATACCTTTGGCCTGTATGCCCGAAGATTCAATGACCTCACCGGAAACCGGATCAATAAGATCTCCTTTTACAGTTTCCATCTTCTCATTGAGCACTATAAGCCGCCAGTGGTGACCCTCGAGATTTACATCGCTTATGGCTCCGGGACCTGCCAGCATACCGCAGTTGATGCCCTGCCCTTCAATGGCCGGACCGGCAGCAGCACTCGCAGTGATTATCTTATCCCCGACCTTTAGTGCCATTTCAGCATTTGTTCCATAATCCGTTACCAGGCAAGGTCCATCCTGGTGAATGAAATCAGTTTCCAGCATCATTGCAAGGGCATCGGCACCGATCTCATGTTTTATAGCAGGTGGGATCACTATCTCACAGTTGTCCATCTCATAGATACCTTTGAAGATCTCATTGGCAGGAAACACACGCGCATCCCTTTTGACATTGTGCACACCCAATTTTTTTTGTTTTGTCTCTCCTGCATACGCAAGGTCTAATATCTCACTGTTCTGGAAAAGGGATAACTGTATTGGATTACCGCAAACAGCTATCCTCTGAATACTGGAAGGATCAACATCGAACCTTTCCAGCACTTCTTTAACAGCCTCGATCATCAATCCATGAGCTACATCCTTTCCTGTGTTGATGGCAAAATCCAGATGGTCCATTACATTCCCTCCCGGAAGAGGGTGACCCATAGTGATCACAGTTTTAATGGTTTCCCTAGATTTGATATCTATCAGCTGCGATCTGAAACCGCTAGTCCCAAGGTCCAGTG
>NZ_JBFXHJ010000206.1:0-3200 GCF_050177135.1 Methanomethylovorans sp. | reverse complement strand
GCTTTATGACGAGCCAAAGCAATCTTAAAATAATGTAAACCTTAAATTACTATAATAAAAGTGCAAAGCCAATAGGGGGATTGTATGAATAAAATATTATTAATGGTATTTCTAGGATTTATTCTGTTAGTTGCAGGATGTACTGAGAAGCCAGCAGAAAAACCGGGTATTGTGAATGAAGCTACCATCAATCATCGTACTTACGGTGGATTCGTGATGCAGAACATGGCAATTCAGGAGCTGATGATAAATACCACTGCTGTGACCCTCAGTTATTATAGTCCCACTTATGAATTGACACAAAGATCTATAAAGCCACTAAATGCAAGTACTCGTGAAGATCTCCTGCAACTTTTCAGAGACAATGATTTTCTGGAAATGAATGCTACATATGTGCCTCAGCCAGGGCAGCCGGTCGTTACGGATGTTGGAATTGTGGAGATCAGCCTGCTTCAGAAGGATTTTAATAAGACCGTAAAAGTGGACCCGTACTCACAGGAATACATGCCGGAAGATCTGAAAGAGATAGATCAGGCATTGGTTGACCTGAAACAGTATGCGCTAACTATATCTGCGGCAGAGGCGGAGACGATTGCAGAGGAATGGATCAAAAATGCACCCACTTACAAGTATGATGGTTCCGAACTGACTTTAGTTAATAGTGTCGTCATGGGATCATTCCCGGAACAGTATAGTATGACTTACAGTTTCATAAGTGGTCATGCTGGTTATGGGAACCGCTCCGGTCAGATGACAGCTGAAGTGATAACCGATCATACAGTGAACATTAAAATGTTCCAGGGTCTGGTCACATCAGCGATCATTGATGGGGTATGGGATGAAATGAACCAACAAATGCTACAAAATGAACGCATCCTGCTGCAATATCCGAATATGCCATGTAATGAAACACCCTGGGTGAAGTGGTATGCAGAAGCTAATATCCAGTTCTTCAAAGCACCAACAGGGTCCGAGCTCATTATTGCTTATTACAGCAATGTATATGGCATTGAGGTCACAGATATAGCAGAGAATACAGTGGATTCAGCACAATGCTCCTATACGCTTAAGGTGATACCAGCTGATGCAGAGGCGATGAAAGATATGGGATGGCAGAATACTTGATCTGCCTTACTCTTTTATAATTGATCACAATTCTGGCCAGAGATAACAGGGATCATGTTGAGTTTTTATACTTTCGTTCGTTTCCGAATATAGAGTTGTTATCTTCTCTTTAAGAGGCAGAGCTAACGTAAAAGTACTGCCTTTCCCAGGTTCACTTTCCACATTGATCGTTCCTCCATGCAGTTCAGCAAGTTCTTTTGCCAATGCAAGGCCAAGTCCGGTGCCTTCGTATTTTCTTGCACAGGTTGAATCAAGCTGAGTGAAAGGCTTAAAGAGTTTCATCAGATCATTAGCAGGGATGCCGATGCCAGTATCCGTTACCGATATATATGCCATTTCATCATCATCCCTGGTTCCAATGGTCACTGAACCACCGATATCCGTGAATTTGATAGCATTGCCAATCAGATTATATAAGATCTGCCTCAATTTTGCTTTGTCCGCTTGCACTGCCCCGAACTTCGAGTCTGCCTTGATCTTCAGTACGATCTCCTTACTTGCTGCAAGATGCTGCATGGCAGAGATCATTTCATCCACAAGCTCTTTTACGTATATCTTCTCTTTATAGAGCTGCATTTTTCCAGACTCGACCTTTGAGATATCAAGAATGTTGTTAATAATATTCAACAGATGTTTTCCACTGTTGGATATGTTCTTCAGGTATTTTGCCTGTTTTTCATTGATCTGACCAAAATATCCTTCGGAAAGTACCTCTGAGAAACCTATGATCGAGTTAAGTGGCGTTCTCAACTCATGGCTCATAGTGGCCAGGAATTCGCTCTTTGTACGATTGGAGTTTTCTGCAGCAATTTTAGCTTTCAAGAGGTCTTCTTCAGTTCTCTTGCGTTCGGTGCTATCTATACAGAAACCTATTACTCTGTCATCTGACAGTTTCACCGCTTCAACTATCATATAATATTTTGTCCCATTTTTCTTAATGAAACAGAATTCTCCGGTTGATCTGCCTGTACTCAGAAGCTGTTTGAATGAATTGATAGCAGCTTCTTTAGATTCCGGGGCATATAGGTCCAGTCGGTGCATGTTCAACAATTCATTTTTAGAATAACCGGTTATTATGCATGCTGCCGGATTAACTTCGATGTATCTGCCAGCAGCATCTGCTACAAAAATCAGTTGAGGGGAGTTATCGATATAGGCACGATATTTCTTTTCGCTCTCCTTAAGCACTTTTTCTGCAATTTTCTGTTCATGGATGTCGATAGCTATTTCAAACCTTACCATTCGTCCGTCAGGCCAATTTATAGCTTTATCTATACAGCGATACCATCGATCATCGACATTATTCTGGAATTCCCAGATATGGGTTTGGCCTATATTCTCTCCAAAGATCAGATGATTAGTGCAAAAAGAACATGGAGAATCGAGATTTTGAAATACCGAGTAGCATTTTTTTCCCGGGGTTTCATTTCCATATCTTTTTTTCATAGGTGAGTTCACAAATAGTATCTCGTAATTAACCGGATCACAAACATAAGCCGGCTGATCAAAAGCCTCAAGAACTGAAATAAGTTGTTCTTGTGTTTTTGCAAGTTCTTCATCTATCCGTTTTCTGGGAGTAATGTCCTTGCTGACACCCAGGATCCCTATGAGTGTACCAGCTGATGTGTAAAGAGGAGCTTTGAATGTTTCAAAAAGAACCTCCTTCCCATTGAAGTCAACTGCCAGTTCTTCAGTTTTCAAAAAATTATTTTCTTCAATGATCTTTTTATCATTTATAAGAAAATTGTTAGTAAGTTCATTTCCAAACAGATCTTGATCGGTTTTTCCGATGATCTCTTCTTTTGGGCGACCAAGGAATTTTGAAAAGGCAGGGTTGCATACAATATACTTTCCCTGCTTATCCTTACAAAAGATCAGGTCAGGAATTGAATTGGACAATTCATGAAAAAGTGCTGTATTTTCAAATATCTCCAATTCAGTCTGTTGGTTGAACGAATTGGCTTCAAGCTCCTTTATACGTCCTTTTAGTTCATGTACTTCTTTTAGGAGCTGATCTCTTGATTTTCCTTCATCGCTCATTTTTTGTCTCACTAAACAGGCTGATGGTTTTTTGA
>NZ_JBFXHJ010000205.1:0-3238 GCF_050177135.1 Methanomethylovorans sp. | reverse complement strand
TGGTTTTATTTATCTTATACCTTGCCATGACTCGGCAGATGGTTATCGATTATTTACAAATCTTGTAAAGAGCGGTACCCCTGGCTTATGTATTACTCGTCAGAACCCTGAAAAGATCAGGGACATATATCAGCTTACTAAAACTCCTATGATCTGGCTGACCAAGAACAAGGTCCATGGCCAGCAGGTGATCGATCCCTCGGAGCTGTTCAAGATATTTCCTACAGTATTCGATTTTATCAGTAAGGTAAACGATGGTGTCATTCTTCTGGACGGACTTGAATTCCTATCCCTCTTTAACGATGTACGTTCTGTGGTAAAGCTCATGGAACAAACCAATGATACCATTATGGCATCTTCATCAAGGATGATATTGCAGCTTGATCCAGATGTATTTGATAAAAAAGAATATCATCTGTTGAAAAGGTGGATGAAATTGCTCCCTTTGGAGCGTGAGGACATCGAACAGCTACCATAAATATATAAACATGTGCTCTACAAAGGATGTTGAATACAATTATCCCTGTTACAATGCTCCGGGTTTGATGATAATATGAGGTTCATAGATACCATAGATGGTCTCAATGAAGTATTCGAGACAGATATTCCCAAGGATTTCGTGATCCTTGTAAAGGGTGCAGCAGGTACTCTTAAATCAGGTTTTACTTTTCAGATGCTCACGAAATACCTTGACAGCACGGATGAGTATGGGCTGTACATTACTCTTGAGCAGAGCAAGGAGAACCATATTCAGAACATGCAAAGCATGGGTATTTCTGTATCCAAGCGATTGCATATTAGTGATTTCAGTGATTACAGGGTCCAGTATGATGATTTTTCCGATGACCTCATCGATCTGTTGCAGGAAAATATTGTAGAGTTCAAAAGGAAACTTGGGGATAAATGTACCTGCGTGGCTCTTGATTCTCTGGGTGCCCTGTATTCTTTGCTGGATATAGAGCAGATCAATCTGAGAAAACGTCTGTACAGGTTCCTTGAGATCCTGCGCAGGGAAAATATTACTATGTTCCTGATACTCGAGACGGAAGCTGATCATAGTATGGAAGAGTCGGTGACTGGTACAGAAGGTTTCCTTGCTGATGGTATTATCGAGCTGGGACTCCATTTTCAGGGAAATGCTGCCAACCGTTATTTGCGAGTAAGGAAAATGAGGGCTACTGCCCATAGTATGGAACCCTGGATCCTTACAGTTGCAGATAATGGGCTTAAGGTCTACAAAGGCACTTTCAGCATACCTCTAGGCTTGGACTGAAAAGGCTAATAAAGCTTATGATCCTTTAGATAAAAGGAATTAGTCCAGGGGTATCTTTATGGTGGATGTTATCGCTATCATTGGAAATATCGGGTTGCAGTTTTTCATTTTGTTATTGCTGGTATTCTCTTCATATATGGCTCACTCCAAAAAAATGAATATACATTGCAGTTTAATGGGTGTAGCTCTTTTTCTGCAGCTTCTCACCATTGTGTTCGTAATGTTCCCTTCTTTTTCAGCCTTTTCAGGGATGCAGATCAGCAGCCAATTGCTGGTCGAACTGTGGGTACACCACATAGCAGGTCTTTTAGTGATGCTGCTGGTAATATACATCAATCTAGCAGTAAAAGGTTCAGTGCATTTTCTGGGAGAGCCTTACAGACTGATGAGACCTGTGGCATTGTTATGGTTTCTGGTTTTGCTTGGCGGAATGCACATATATATCAGTCTGTATCCTGCTCTGTAAGAAAGCTCAGTATCGAACCTAAGATAGATCATCTGCGGTCGACCAGGCGCTTTGGCCGGCCTTTTATGCGATACAGCTCCAGCCCGCCCTGGGCCACATAGTTGAATATTATCTTGAAACTCTCGTCATGGTATGCGTTCTCGAGCCTTTTCTTGTAACCGAAGAAGGCACGGAGGAAATTCTCTTCAACAAGCGATCTGTTACATGTTGCGGGATCAAGGCATTCCAGGCTGACCCTCATGACAGTTTCACCTTCATCATCGCCACCGTATAAGAAAGCTTCATACTCTCCTGTTAAGTGTTCCATATTATCTCGCTGGAAAACTCCTTTTTCCACATCCACACGATTGAAAGGTGTTTCTGCAACCCAGAAGGTTTCAGCTTCTCTTTGCGGATTCATTATTTTCATATGCGTTCTGCCACAGGCACAGGTCTTGCGGTCCATGACCACTGTGGTATCTTCTGTATCATAGTTAAGAAGAAGGGTACCACACTTAGCACCTACCGGAAGTAAGGTGCTGAGCACGATCCTGCCACACTCTCCGTCCTTGACGTATTTATCCATGCCCGGATCGTAGACATCCAGATGTACCATATCCTCTGATACGTGCAGGCCGCTGAGGTCCGTGCATTCTCCGCACATAGTACCTTCCGTACTACCATAATTGTTGTATACATCGCAATCCCACACTTCGGAAAGGTACTTACGTGCTTCTTCCGCAAAGCTTTCCCCGCCTACCACAAGACGCTGAATGCTTGATTCGGCAGGTTCCAGTCCCTGTTCCTTCATATTATTAGCAAGTCTTAACAGTTTGAAAACACTTCCCACTATGCCAGTGGGTTTATATGAGGTCACGATCCTTGTCGGAAAAGTGCATTTCCCAGTGGGGATTATGGTCATTCCCATATGATGTGCTGCAAGTGTCATTGTGTTTGCACCTACATTCATGCCATAAGAGGCACATATCACGACTTTGTCTCCCGGTCCGAATCCCTGTGCAACAAAGTAACGGGCATATTTCTCTGCATACCGATCCCAATCTTCCCAGGTGAGAAAGAAAGTTTTTGGTGTTCCACTGGTGCCGCTTGTTTCATGGATAGTGAATATTTCTTTCCAGTCCCCTGTCCTGAATTCGAAATCTGTGGTTACAGGAGGCTGGTGTTCTCGTATAGTACTGCCGTTGATGATGGGCAGTTCCAGCAGGTCTTCATGTGACTGGATATCGGAAGGTAAGATTCCGTGCTCTTTGAACCATTTTCTATAAAAAGGAGAATTCTCCACGGCGTATTTCACAGTGTATCGAATACGCTCATCTATCAATGCATCCAGTTCTCCTCTCTCCATGGTCTCTATGGAAGGATTGTGATAAGGTCCTGATGACATGTGTTCATACTCCTGTCGGTTATATATCCTGTTATCTGTTTTCAGGTGGTTTAAGCATTTTCATCATCTCACTGGTCTTTGTTGTGGGCATATTACAACTGTAACTAATTTGAAA
>NZ_JBFXHJ010000204.1:0-3241 GCF_050177135.1 Methanomethylovorans sp. | reverse complement strand
CTCGCGAATGCGACCTTTTGAGCCTTTTAACCTCATACGTACGGGATCAAAGGTATTCCCTCCTGCTTCCTGAAAAGATATTACGAAATTGCGGCCCAGGATAAGACTCACCTGTTCGGATATGATCCCTGGTTCATCATCCTGTTCCTCTGTTTTGTCTTCGTGATAGAACATTCGCAGCACTACATAGATATGATCTTGAAATTCCTCTATCTTCGGGCGCTGGGTGGTATGAAGAATATCTTCGAGAACAAGGGGATGGATATTGAAATATGTTCCCAGGCGCTCGATGATGGTTACATCGTGTATCCCATCTATGTTTATCCATGTTACAGTGGGACTGTTCCTGAAAGGGAACACTTCTTCTATATCCGATATTTTCTGTACCTGGCAATGGTCCTTATCGTAATCGATAACTGTTATTTTTACTGCTTCTGCCCATTTGTCTCCTACGTGGACAATCGTTCCGGGAGGCAGGCCGCACTTCTCAGAAGCTCGTTTTACAAACCTACTTGCTATCATTCACCCTTCTTCAGCAAACAATGTTGATCGCCGGGTTTATTCCGACAGTATCTTAACAAAACGTTTTAGCAGTACTGATAATGCTTTGTTGCTATATTACAATAACTTATTTGATAGCCTATAAGCAATAAATAACCATAAACACAAATGCTGATCATTTTCGTGTACATAAATAGTATATGTATCTTCGATCAGATAATTTGCACAATCGCCAAATGATCCCCACGAGCTATTCGGCCTGAAACACTTAAAAAATGTAAAGAACCCTGCCCTGCTTCTTATTACTTGTTATTGATCTGAGCATAGACAGCTGCTCCAAGTATTATGCAGCCATATACTCCCAACTTAAGTGTTCTGAGTATCATTTATACCACCTCTTCATTATAACTTGCAGCGAATGTCTGGTCTTTCGTACCGCCAATGTGATGAACACTATTGTTTTTTGTATCCTTTGGCATATTTGGGCTTTTCTACGGCCTGTCCTTTGTTGTTTTGCTGCGATCTTGAACTTTAAAAAGATGCTATTAGAAAGATGAACTCTGAGTGCTCAGAAAACACTCAGACCTTTGAGGCGCCGGATTCCAAGCATTGGATAGTACAGTACATCTTGTCACGTGCACACTTGCGAAGAACATATATCTTACGACCACAATTCTGACAGTTTACAGCTACATACTTCATATCGTTTTTCTCCTTTCGTTCTTTTTTTCGGGAAGCGAGCACGCATTTCGATCATTAGGATATGGAAGCCTCATGATCTCACAACGGTTGTTCCCTTTTTCGATTGTCCTTATTAGATACCTTCTAAAAAGTACTATATTAATATATCTATAGTGCTGTATATACTAATGGTCATTATGATGAGATGTGCCATCTATGCAAAAAAGAGTGGTGTGCAGGTTTATGCCTGCCTATGCTCTGTCCGTTGAATTCACAGGATATCTTTAACGCACTATCTTTGAAATGTCCATCTCAAGGATATCTTCAGCACCAAGTGCCTTGAGCCTTGGTATGAGCAGATTGACCTCGCTCTTACTAACAACGGTCTCTACTGCATAGTACTCGGACTTGTAGAGCTGGGATACTGTAGGCCGCTTCATGGACGGAAGGAAATCTATGATTGAATCCAGTTTATCACCCGGTACATTCATATCAAGGAGTACCTTGCCCCGTGCTTCGATGACAGAGAGCAGTAAAGTTTTTATTTCCTCTATCTCTCGTCTTTTCAGGGGATCCTGCCAGCTTTTCTTGTTGGCTATAAGCTTTGTGGAGGATTCCATTATCTGATCAACGATCTTCAATCCATTCCTGCGTAAGGTGGAACCTGTTTCTGTGAGATCGACCACTACGTCCATGAGGTCAGGGACCTTTGCTTCCGTGGCACCGTAGGAAAAATGGATCTCCACAGGAATGTTAAGGTCGTCAAAGAACTTCTTTGTCATTTTCGGATATTCAGTAGAGACCCTGCTACCCGGTTTAATATCCCTTGCGCTGTGTATATCGCTTTCCTGGGGAACTGCTATGACGATCTTAACGTTCCCTGAACCTTGTTTGCTGTACGGCAGGTCAGCAACCTCCACAACATCGGAATTTGATTCCGTTACCCAGTCAAGCCCCGAAATTCCCAGGTCAAAGTATCCGTCATGCACGTATCGGGGGATCTCCTGTGGGCGCAGGATCTTGATCTTCTTTATCCGGGGGTCATTAATGGTAGGATTGTATTGCCTGTCGGTCTTCTTTATTTCAAGGTCTGCCTGCTTAAAGAGCAGAAGAGTTTGTTCTTCCAGACTTCCTTTTGGAATAGCTATTTCGATCAATGTGCCAACCTTTCCGTGTGTTTGATATTTGGTGTAATATGGGATGCAATTATTATCCGGGGTATAAAGCATATTCGATTGGACAGCAAACAAAGTTCCTGGTCATTCTGAGGTTACAAAACCAAGTTATAGTCAGGTACGCTCAAGTTGGACAATTGCTTTATATACACCCTTTTCCAAGGAGAAAGCATGATCCAGGACATTTTCATACCTTTCCTGCTCGTTGGTCTTGCGGAGCTAGGGGATAAAACACAGCTCGCTGTCCTTGTACTTTCCACAAAGACAAAGCAGTACGGCTCCTTGCTCGCAGGGGTCATGCTCGCATTCGCATTAACTGATGGAATCGCTATTGTGCTTGGAGATTTTATCGCTTCTGTTGTGCCCCTGGATTATGTGAGGATCTTTGCAGGTATCCTTTTTGTTATCTTTGGTGTTCTGATGCTGTATAACAGGGATAAGGATGAAGATAATGGTTCCTACGAACTGAAAAGTCCCTTTGTATCAGGTTTTTCTTTAATACTTGTCTCTGAGATGGGGGACAAAACACAGTTAGCTGCGGCCCTTTTTGCCACCCGGTACGATCCTGTGATGGTATTCATCGGCGTGATCCTTGCGTTACTGTTGCTCTCCATAACAGCTATATATATTGGGAAGCAGCTCATGGCAAGGGTTAATAAGAATACGATTTCCACAGCTGCAGGCATTCTATTCATTGTGATAGGCATCTCTTTCTTTTTCTGAGCTCGGAGATGCGACTCTTTTTTCTTAAACCTTAATTACTATTAACTCCTATTTTCTTGGAGAAGGAGTACTATGGCCAAACTACAGATCATGAAATGTAGAGATCTTGGCTTCAATGATGATTTCATTGTTATAGAACAAGATCGTGAAGCTGCAAAGAA
>NZ_JBFXHJ010000203.1:0-3381 GCF_050177135.1 Methanomethylovorans sp. | reverse complement strand
GAGCATCAGAACTATGGTAAGCAGTATGAGGGTTTGCGCACTTTTACTGTCCGTACCAAGGATGATAGGTATCGGGCCTAACATAATGACACCTGCACCTCGAACTTCTGGCCTTGTGGATACACCTTCCGGACCCTTATGGACCTGTTCACTGTCATCACTTGTCTGATACCGTGCAGTGTTATATCCTTGCTTACTACTACCTTCGCCTGAAGACGTTGAATTACCGATGAGGACCAGAATAGCACCAATGAACACAGACAATATCCCCAGGGAGATCAGAACTTGCGCTATCATCACATTTTCCTCCGGATGAAAATGTATATGAGGCACATAAAGAACCCTGCATAAAGCATAGAAGTGGTGATCTGGGGAGAAGAACCAAAAGCTATTGGGATCGGACCGATCAGTATAAGCCCACCTAAGCCTCCGGCGTCGCTGTCACTATGCATGGTGGAAAAGAAAAAACCTGCAAACAGCAGCAGGACCCCTATGGATATCAGATAGTAACCGACCCTGATAATGTCTCTGGAGGATGCCATAAGGAATAGTAGAAGCTATAATCAGATCATATTCTGGTGGGGAATACCCTGATACGCCTGGAGTTCTGCAGGTTCATCAGAAATATACATGTATTCCCGTTGTGTTCTGTTACCTCTGCGCTCAAGAAGTCCCTTGCCGAACATGCGGGAAAGGTACGTAGATACGGTACTGAGCTTTATAGGACCGTATATTTTCTCGTAGTGTTTCTGTACGTCCTGTGATGAGAACCAGATGCGCGGATATTCATATTTAAGGAACAGTTCCAGTCTTTCATTGATCGTGAGCTTAGTATCTCCGACCCGTTCCTGGAAAGAAGGTGTTTTGCGTGCCGGAGGTACCTGTTGTTCTTGTCTGCCCTGTGGCTCTTGCGGCGACTGTTGTGGCGAGTTATTCACTGGTATATACTGGTTCACAGGTGATGTATTAGGAGATTGGGATGGAGCCCCGTATTGAACCAGTGGAGGCTGGAAGTAGTTTAAATGAGCCGGAGGTACCATTTGCTGGTACTGTGGATACAGCGTATATGGATATACCAAAGGTTGCTGTGGTGAGAAAAACTGAGGTGATACAGGTTGCATAACAGTTTGTGGTGCCACAAGAGGCATCTGGAATACTTGTGGAGATTGTTGATAAGGATGTGAAACTACCTGTGGTGAAGATTGTGAAGTCGTTTGTTGACAAGAAGAAGTGTCATAACTAGCTACAGAAGCAGAAGAAGATCCTGGTGCCTGGACTTTCTTCCCTGTGAACGACCCTATGAATGAGACCAGGCATTTTTGCCATTCATCCCCTGTAAATTCAACATTTACATGCGTCCCGTCTTCATCTGTTATTTCGAGCCGGACCTTCATTATTCTGCCTCTGTGCCTTGTGCATCCATTCATCCCCTCAGATTTATGGATTCACGAACCATATATCCCCTCAGACAATGGTTTTTAGCTTGATCGTTTGTACCCACAGAACACCAGATTGGTTTTCAGTGCTTACAATGATATACATATTACTAATAATATATAAATATTGTGCTGTTGCGGGTGTGTTCAATTGTCTGCAACACAATTAAAGCATGAATAAAGCTTTATTTAGCTAAATAAGCCATAATTCATCCAATCAATTGTACCACATAAATAGATAATGTGAACTTGATAGATAAAGGTTTCTTTTCATTTTCCAGTGGAAACAAAGGGGTTGCTTTTTTACCTCTGAAAACTGTGTTTATGCCATCAAATTAACTTAATACATCACATTACGGGTTATATTTACAATTTGCCCTTCACAATAGAACACTTCTGTGAAATGAAAATAATATGTGGGGAATATAAAAGGCAAGAAATTAATTATATAAAAGATGGAAAGGGCAAAACAAAAAGGTTTGAAACACAATATCGAATTGTACTTCGGTCGGATTTATATCAAATGATGACCATAGGGGCGTCTTATGACGAACACGAGCGCAGATACTCCCGTTGACACCGGCGCATCCAGAAGCAAAGGCCGGACAGAATTTGAGAACCTTGATAAAGAAGATGTAAGGTCACTGCTCAACGAGATAGAACTGCTGAAAGTCAACAACGAGAACATGCGGGCAAAGCTGCTTGAAGCCAGCATGATGAACAACTCCTACATAGAAGAGATCAGCAAGCTCAAGAAACAGGTAGAGCACCTTACAACACCTCCTTTATTCATTGCCAGTGTCATGGAAATCGAAGACAATATGATCCTGATAAGGCAGCATGGCAACAATCAGGAAGTAATGACAAAGATCCCGCCTGCCCTTTATGGAAAACTCGAACCCGGAATGAGAGTTAGCGTAAACGGAGCCTTTTCTATTATATCTATAATACGTAAAGGTACTGACATCAGAGCGCAGGTAATGGAACTGATCAATTCCCCGGGAATAGACTACGATATGATAGGAGGGCTGGATGAAGTCATCAAAGAAGTTATCGAGTCTGTCGAGCTTCCACTGACAGAACCTGAACTGTTCTCCAAGATAGGCATAGAGCCACCAAATGGCGTTCTACTGTATGGCGCACCAGGTACCGGAAAAACCTTGATAGCAAAAGCTGTTGCCTCCAGTGCCAAGGCGACTTTCATCCGCATGTCAGGTTCTGATCTCGTACAGAAGTTCATCGGCGAAGGAGCCAGGCTTGTCAAAGACGTGTTCCAGCTTGCCCGCGACAAATCTCCCGCAATTCTTTTCATAGACGAGATCGATGCTGTGGGAGGTATGCGCACCCATGACGGAACGACCGGTTCAGCCGAAGTGAACCGTACTATGCTACAACTGCTTGCGGAAATGGATGGGTTCGATGCTACAAAGAACGTGAAGGTTATCGCCGCAACGAACAGGATAGATCTTTTAGACCCGGCGCTCTTACGTCCCGGCAGATTTGATAGGGTAATAGAGATACCTCTGCCTGACCTGGAGGCACGTGTGGAGATATTGAATATCCACACCCGCAAGATGAAGCTTGCAAATGATATCGATTTTGACAAGCTTGCCAAGATGACAGCAGGACTGAGCGGTGCAGATATTCAAGTAATTACCAAGGAAGCAGGCATGTTCGTCCTAAGGCGCCGTGGAGAACAGGTCACTATGAAGGATATGATGGACGCTTATGAAAAAGTAGTCTCCGAAGAGGAAATGAATACTCCGCAAGGTATGTTCGCATAAGACATACCTCATTTATCCAGAACGAAAAGTTAATATCCGTTAAGTGTATTGTGGATATGCTGTCAAAGCAAATACCGCAATGCTCCGATAGTGTAGCACGGCCAATCATGCAGGACTCTCACTCCTGCGACTGGGGTTCGAATCCCCATCGGAGCATCCTT
>NZ_JBFXHJ010000202.1:0-3382 GCF_050177135.1 Methanomethylovorans sp. | reverse complement strand
ATCCTGATAAGCAATAAACATATCCAGAATATACTTTTCTGGAAAAGTTTATCAGAGAATAATATCCATTTGTAAAGGGGACTTTATTTAAGTGTTATTTTCCATGAAAGTCCTTTATGAGAAAACAGGGGATCATCTAAATGGTAAAACTTGCAATCGTTTATCTAAGTACCCAGGGAAGCACCCGGATGATGGCAGAAGCCATAGCTGAAGGTGCCAGACAGAAACATATAGAAGTAAGGGTCGATAACTTCTACGAGTGGGACCCTAAAGACGCTGTCAGCTATGACGGCATAGCAATAGGTTCTTCAACTTTCTATTACAAGATGCTTGAACCTATTTCAAAGTTCCTTGATGCACTGATAGCTGAAGGAGTAGATGGAAAAGTAGGTTCTGCTTTTGGATCATATGGATGGAGTGGTGAAGCACCTGTGATGATCGCTGAAAAGATGAGAGAAGCTGGTATGAAAGTAGTAGACCCTGTTCTTAGGGTACAATATATCCCGGAAGAAAAAGATATAAAGGAATGCCAACGCCTTGGCAAGGATATTGCTGCAAAGTTGAAAAAACTCAGAACAGAGTAGTTTTAGATACAATTATTTCTTTTTAAGAGCCATGATAACACAAGATAAGGATTGCTGTGATAATGACACATTATTTATAGCATATCCGTCTGAATATACCGTTGTTCAGCACTTAAAGACACAAATTCAGTATAAATCATCGAAGATAACTATTTATAATTTATTTTTGTAATTAAGTACTTAATATGAATCTGATCAGAAATTGACTTTTTCAGGAGGAAAAAAATTGACAATAATACCACTTGCACCGATAGAAAGGCTTATAAGAAGTGCTGGGTCTCAAAGAGTTAGTGAATCCGCAGCAATGGCACTATCTGAAATACTCGAAGAGTACGGATTGGACATTTCAAGAGAAGCGATCAAGCTAGCTGAACATGCTGGAAGAAAAACTGTAAAGTCTGAAGACATCGCCTTGGCAAAAGATATGCTATCCAAGAAAATGTTCAAATGATACAGTTCAAATTATTTTTTAGATCAACAGATTAGACAAGCTTATGCCACCCAGGGTAACTGTTGTTACCACCACGCCTGCAATAAGGACACCTGCGGTTATAGCCATAAGCGCATGTCTGAAGCCTATACCGAAAACGAAGGCTGCTGCGCACCCCGACCATGCACCAGTTGCGGGCAGGGGAATGGCTACAAAGATAGCTAACCCCAAAGTGCCGTATTTTTCAAAGGTGGCCGAATGGTTATGGTGAGTACGGGTAAAAAGCCAATCAAAGAATTTGTTCCAGAACCTGAACCTGCGCAAATAGTTGGACACCGGCTCCAGATATAGCAGAAGAGGTATCACCGGTATCATATTACCTATAACCGCCAGAAGATAGGCTTCTGTCGGATGCATTTGATATTGAAGTAATGCAACTGGTATCGCACCCCTAAGTTCCGCCACAGGTAAACAGCTGATCAGAATAGTGGCCAGCCAATTGGGAAAACTGTCAAAAAGGTTTGAGAGTAATTGTACAACGGCCATTCTAATTTCTTCCCCTTAGTGTGAAATGCGCGATCAATGCTTCAAGCTGGATCCTTTCATTAGATCCTTCGGCTATTCTGAAATCCACCTCTCCTATAACATCAATGAGGTCTATCATTTTCTCCTGAGGAATTGAAAGGCTAAACATAGCCCGATAGATCTGACCCACCACATCTTCACCTGAAAGGCCCTGGTCAAGAAGAAGCTCATCCAGATGTTTACGTGCAGACATGAAATTACCACTAAGGGCAGTGTTGATCAGATCTGTGATCTGTTCAGGACGAGCTGTGGCAGTGATCTTATAAATGGTGTCTTTATGTACTACTCTGTCAACAAGAGAAGCAGCCTGCAATGCGTTGATGGCCTTGCGCATATCCCCCTGAGCTACATATTTGATAGCTTCCATGCCGTCAGTTGCAATTTCGATCCCTTCATTACTGGCAACAAAAAGCACACGCTCGGTCACCGCATCGTCAGAAAGAGGGCGGAATCTATAAACTGCACACCTTGACTGTATGGGTTCGATGATCTTTGAGGAATAGTTGCAAGAAAGAATGAAACGACAATTGTTAGTATATTTTTCCATAGTTCTTCTTAGCGCCGCCTGAGCATCTGAAGTCAGAGCATCAGCTTCATCAAGGAAGATTATCTTAAAATCTGCCCCACCTATCGGTGATGTCTTAGCGAAGTTCTTGATCTTGGTACGCACAACATCGATCCCTCTTTCATCGGAAGCATTTAGCTCAGTGAAGTTCTCTTTCCATGAATCTGCAAATAGCTCCTTTGCAATGGAAACTGCTGTAGCTGTTTTTCCTACACCCGGAGGGCCGGAAAAAAGCAAATGCGGAAGGTTGCGACTCTTTACATAGGATTTGAGCCTTTCTATCGCCTCTGTTTGACCGACAATATCATCAAGTCTCATAGGCCTGTATTTTTCGATCCATATCTCTTCTTTAATGATTTACCCTCCCTTCCGGAAAATGCGTAGTGCATAGATAGCGATAGGTATTTTTTAAACTTTCGAAGCCATCGGCAAAAGAGCAAAAAAACAAAGATGATAAAAGCAAGAAGAAGAAGATGTTGTACAGCACAACACCTTTACTTATTCTTGTAAACAGAATCATAGGCATATTTGCCGACGATAGGTACTTTGAACTTTGCTCCCTTGTATGCCATTATAACAAAAGCCAGCAACAAGAAGAGAGACAGGAATCCTGCAAAGTCCGCAAGCACCCAGCCAAAATAAGGTATCCACCCAATAAGGAATACGATCAGAGCCAAAGGTATGAATACCAATACTGACTGCATGGCGTGGAAACGGACAAACTTATTTTCCCTCTCGATAATGAGGAAAAGTATTCCTGTGAACCAGAAGCCAATATAACATAAAGCTGCAACAACATTCTCGTTCAATCCGATAGATGTCTTATATGTCATGCTACACTCCTTAGTTCTATTGTGTGCTGAGGACATTTCTCCACGCATATCCCACAGGCGGTACATTTGCTCTGGTCGATCTCGGCCAGGAAATCAGTAACTGTTATCGCCTGCACAGGACAGTTCTTTTCACATATCTTACATGCAATGCAGCCAACAGTACATACAGCCTTTACATCTTTACCCTTGTCGTGAGAACGACATTTGACATGCACCTTTTCGGATTCCTTTGCAAAGGCAAGGATATCGTTGGGGCAGGCTGATATGCAAAGTCCACAGCTTGTACATAGATTTTTATTGACATGCGGAAGTTTGTCTTCCCCTATGGACATAGCACCAAATGGACAGGCACGTACGCATGTACCACGGCCCATACAGCCGAAAT
>NZ_JBFXHJ010000201.1:0-3399 GCF_050177135.1 Methanomethylovorans sp. | reverse complement strand
GGAGGAAATCTTACATCTGAAAACCTCAGATACATCGCTGATGCAGCGGATAAATATGGCAAGGGGTATGTCCATGTGACCTCAAGACAGGGTATTGAGGTTCCTTTTGTACATAATGATAATACCGGAGCTATCAGTTCTTTAATGGATAATGCAGGTATTGCTCCCGGATCATCCGGAAAAAAGATAAGGGCGGTTGTTGCATGCCAGGGTAACAGGGTATGTAGCAATGGTATTATAGATTGCCAGGATATCTGTGAAAGAATAGATGAAAAATACTTTGGACAACCGGTTCCTTACAAATTCAAGATCGCGGTAACAGGGTGTCCCGCGTCGTGCCTGAAAGTCCAGGAGAACGATTTTGGCATTATGGGAACTGTGCAGCCGAACTTTGTTGAGGAAAATTGCGTTACATGTGGCCTGTGCAAAAAAGTCTGCAAAGTAGATGCTATAGATATCACTGATGGTGTGCTGACCATTGATCCTGATAAATGTATAATGTGCGGGGAGTGCATCAGGGTCTGCAAAAAGGATGCCATGCAGATTGCAAAAGAGGGTTTTACCATCTATGTGGGAGGAAAGGTTGGCAGAAAACCACGCATGGGGATAAGGATCCTTAAAACGGTAAGTGAGCCTGTAATGTATGAAGTACTTGAAAGGACCGTTGCTTATTACCGGCAGCACGCTCTGAGGGCGAAAGGATCATTGATGTTATTGACAGATACGGTATCGATCACTTTGAGGAAGCACTACAATATTCGCTGGAAAAATGAACATTTCGGAGTATCATTCTTCCACAAATCCTTTGATCTCAGCACACTCCTTAATATAACAGCAAGTACCAATTAAATACTCAGGGAGCCCCATGTTAAGACAACGTTTTGTTCTGGATACCACGGCCCTTACTGATATGCAGGCAAGGGAATCGATGGGAGTAGATAAATTGTGTGAAGGTATGAAAAACATGCTGGAACTGATAGCAAGTGCCCGGCTTAAGCTTGGTATCAGTTGCTATGTGCCATTTCCTTCAGTATATAATGAACTGCACGAATTCGCAAAGAACAATGTGTGTGAAGCGGATGTCATAGCTAAGATAGATACCTGGTTAGTGAAAAAAGCCCCTGACAGGTATAATGTAATGATCAATTCCCGCATCTTCCATGAATATGTGTACTATATGCGGGAGCGCATCAACAAAGGCATGGTAGTTGCAGAAGAGGCCATCTGGGAAGGTTCCACTAAATGTCTTCTTCTATCCACTAAGGCCGAAAATGCACAGCAAATAGAGTACGAAATAGAAAAAGGTGTAATTGGGCCGATAATCGGGAAGTTCAGGAACAAGTACCGTTCAGCTTTGAGATATGGCATTCTTGACAGCGCACCTGATATCGATGTGCTCATACTTGCCAAGGAACTGGATGCAGCAGTGGTGGCAAGCGATTTTGGCATACAGAAATGGGCTGAAGAACTCGGAGTGCGCTTCGTGCCTGCCCATACATTCCCCATGATATTACAGGAATACCTGGCCCATGCAGGAAATGTCAATCATCAGATAAAGGATATTTTTCAGGAAAATCCTTAAGTTCTGTCGTCAAAAACAGGGAATTCATGTTCCAACCAGGAACGCTATCAGAGCTGCGAACATTGCCATCTTGAAGAGTTTTGATGACTTCGCCGGATCCTTTTCTTTCAGTATGGCGGCAACTGCCAGGAAGAATAGTATGTCTGCCACAAAGACCACTGCAAGATAGCGTACACTCAGCAGGGATTGCAGGTATGGCAGCGGGCTTGCCAGGACGGCCACAAAACCAATGCCAGAGGCCATATATGATGCTTTTTCAGCTCCGATACTGATAGCCAGGGTGCTTGCTCCATCCTGTTTGTCCCCTTCTATATCTTCAATGTCCTTGACTATTTCCCTGGCAATGGTTGCAAGAGTTGCAAGCAGGAACAGTACAAATACTGCTTCCATGCCCCCATTGGTGTAAAATACCGCTCCTCCGAAAAGGAAAGTAGAACCGGTAAGATAACCTATACTCAGATTGCCAATAAGCACAGTGCGTTTCAGGGTTGCTGCGTAATAGACAAGCAGGAGGGAGTTGAAGAGGGCAATGATCCCACATATCATATTGATAAAAAAGGCTATGATTGTTCCCACTGCAAAAAGTGAAACTGAGAAATACAGAGCTTTCGACTTGCTTATCCTGCCTGAAGGGATCGGTCTTTCCGGTTTGTTGATCCGATCTATCTCAATATCATAATAATCGTTTATAACATTCCCGGCTCCTGTTACCAGAAAAACGACTGATCCCACATATATGATCTCATTTAATGGGAAAGGTATTGAGCCAGCACTGCCACTAATTATGTTGTATGCAATGAGCACTCCAATGGCTGCGGAAAAAGCTGCCATGAGGCAGTTCCCATATCTGATCAACTGCAAATATGCACGCATTTGAAGCCTGTTATCTTTTCCTCTTGATCGCAAGCATTCTGTCCAGTGATTGCTTTGCCTTGGTCCTTATATCCTCTGGCACTGTGATCACATACTTCATATTTTCCAGTGAATCCGCTACTGCCTTGATGTCTATCATCTTCATATCAGGGCACATTGTATAGGGTGATACTTCGTAGAACTTCTTGTGTGGATTCTCTTTATTAAGCCTATGCAGAAGACCGCTCTCGGTAGCTATTATAAACTCACTGCTTCCGGATGTCCTGATATAATTGACCATGCCAGTGGTGCTGAATATCCTGTCTGACATATCGAGCACCTCACGTCTGCATTCGGGATGTGCCAGCACTTCAGCCATAGGATGCAGACTCTTAGCTCTCTGCACATCTATTGGAAGTATCTGATTATGGGTAGGACAATATCCTACCCAGGGTATGATCTGTTTGTCCGTGTTCCTTGCCACATAGTCTGCCAGATTCTTATCCGGTACGAAGATGATCTTCTTCTGTTCAAGGGACTTCACAACTTCGATAGCATTAGCGGAAGTACAGCAGATATCGCACTCTGCTTTGATCTCAGCTGTCGTATTCACATAGCATACCACAGCAGCATCAGGATGCTGTTGTTTAAGGCTGCGCAGGGAATCAACCCTGGCCATATCTGCCATAGGACACCTTGCATCTATTTCGGGGAGTAGCACGGTTTTATCAGGGCTAAGCACTGCAGCGCTCTCTGCCATGAAATGCACACCACAGAAAACGATCACATCTGCATCAAGCTCTACTGCTTTCTGGCTGAGCTCAAGGGAATCGCCCAAGAAATCAGCAATATCCTGGATCTCTCCACGCTCATAGTTGTGGGCAAGGATCACAGCATTACGCTCTTTTTTGAGTTCAGCTATCTTTTTTTTCAGTTCCATTGTATCAGGCATACGATCACTGAAC
>NZ_JBFXHJ010000200.1:0-3413 GCF_050177135.1 Methanomethylovorans sp. | reverse complement strand
CTGCATGGTTTATAGCCTTACGTAGCTCGTATCTGAGCTCTTCCCCATTACTGAGGCGCTCTTCCATGATCTCATTGAGCATCTCCCTGACCTCTGAGATGGTCAGAAGTTCTTCACTTAGAATGTTCTTTACTATCATCTAAATACACTCTTAATGTATCCTACGGTATGTGGAACTCTATATCAATAGATATATCTTATACTTACTCATCATGATATACCTATCGATAATAAGCTTAAAATGTTGCCAGTGAAGGTAGAATTACCATCACTTCTGGGGTTTCAGGTGCTGCGGCAGGGAAATTACTTCCTTCATGGAGTTACCGTCCCTTACCTGCAATAGATAAGCTCTGCCTCTCTGACCGACAACTTTACCTGTGCTTCCCTGGAATTTCGGGTTCGGCATTCCTTTTTGGACACTTGGGTCGATGTCTATGTGTACCATTTGCCCGTCATTGAATTCCTGAATAGCCTTACTTACTGGGGAAATACCTCTTTCCCTTATGGTCTTCTTCAATTTGTACCTTGTACAGTGCCTCTCACCATGTGACATAATTCTTCTCCGTTGTATGTATTGTGATTAATGGATAATAGTTCAAATATCGACATTCACTACATCAAGTTCAGCAACTGTTGCCTGTTTACCCAGTATCCCGGTAAGACTTGGAACGGTCCGTCCCTCATCACCGGATACAAGTTCTTTTACATAGAGGCCGCCTTCGCAGCTGACCCTCACCATTGCATGGTCTGCCTCCCATCCTAAAAGTTCTATAACATGGACATACCTTTTTCGGATCAGATCAGCCCTTCTGTGGGATACACGCTGAGGCGTCCGTTGCTGTATCTCTGCACCTGAAAGACTTTCCAGTGCTGATATTAGTTCTTCCTTTGAAACTGGGTCAGTGAATGTAACTTTAAGGTTATATACTTTATCCGCATGAGCGGATTTCAGCTTCTCTACCATTCCCTTTGATACAATCTGCAGATCATGAACTTCCACTTTACCTGAGGCACGGGTATTTATTGCCTCCTGAAGTTGTTTCAGATCGATGGTACGGATTCTGGGATTGATGGCCTCCACTACAAAAGGGCGGCCACTGCCAAGCATAAGAGCATCTATATCTTCCCTTCCCGCACCGTGGAATGCAGTATCATCGGCACTGGCTGCATCGATAACATCTTTTTTTATCAGCTCATCTACAGATTCCGGGTATTGCTTACCAGTAAAACCACATCTTTCACATCCCCTTCCTTTACAATTGCGACATGGCCATCTTGTCTGCGGGATGCCTCTTACAAGTTTTTTGTAGCGACCCTGTATATAAAGAGATTTTATCTGCAGGCTTAGGGTTTCGGAAGCAAGGTCGAGCATTACAACTATCTCGGGTTGCTCGAACTCAACTGTTTTGCCGGTCTTAGCTGCAACCAGCTTCCCTACCTCCCTGTTCATTTCTGTCTTTAACTGCTCGGCATGGGAAATACCACATTCGCTCCAGAGTATCTCCTCATTCTCACTAAGGAGGCCACTTACTTTGGTACCTACAAGGAAGCTGGAATACTCGAAGCCTTCAAGTGCAGCAACGGCAAGATCTGCCCACTTTTCCAGATCACTGAACAAACCAAGGCATACCCAGCAGCGCTCGTCCTCTCCGACGATACCAAGTACCTTTCGTGCAGAACTGCAACTCGAAGCAAGTTCCCGAAGAAGAGAATCATCTCCTTCCTCTTTATGAATACGGTGCCCTTCCATGGCAAGTGCCACCTTCAGGCTATTGCCCCTCTGGGCATTGGTAAGGCCGGTAGATAACTTTGCGAACTGCCTTCCCATGCAATGGTCGCAGATCGGCCCTTCATGGATTATCATCTTAGCGGTATCGAATATACTCATCTGATCACTCTGAATTTGTGTCCTGGTCATCTAATGGCAAACCAGGATAAAACTGTTATCTTTCTATCTGACCGGCCATGATCCTGTCAAGTTCATTATTTATAAGGATGATACAGTGATCTGCGTGCAATGACAGGGGACCTACAGATATCGTGCCTGCAGACATCCCAAGTACAAGATTTTCCTCATCTTCCGTAAGTCCGAGATGGTCACCCAGAATAAAAACACCATCTTTGATCTTTTCGGCCATATACCTTATATCTTCACCATCTTCCCTGAAGTAAAAGATCTTGCGTCCATCTCTGATGAATTCATCCAGCAAGATGCTCAGGTCAGCTTCACGTACCCATACTCCGGGAGTTGAACGGGTTTCAAGAGAGGAAATGTTGTCTAATTCCAGAGCTTTTTTTATCAAGGCGCCTGCGCTTCTTTCATCCGGGTTGAGATATCGTAGCTTTTCTCCGTTGAAACGTATAACCCTGGGAGAATTCGGCTCACCGAGGAGTAACAGGTGGGCCTGCACATCTCTTCTCAGATCATGAGAAAGAAAGAATACCGAATTGATACATCTGCAGAGGATATCCATTCGTCCTGCAGATCCGGGCATATCATTCAGTGAAAAACCACCTGTAGTTACAGCTTTATGTCCAATTATAATAAAATCCTGCATGTTCTCATCCACTTAAAAGAATAAACTTTCGCCATATTAGAAGATGGCAGATCAAACATCATTATCAGTACTATTGATATCACTGCCAGCGGAATATAGCCTTGCGATCATGACCGCCTTGTGGGCTACTTCTTCAGCAGTTTTACCGAATAGCCGTATCATAGGCTCCTTACCCACACTACCTGTATCATATATAATGTCAGGTATTTTTTTCAAATCGTTTGAACTGAAAGCCGTTATTGCAGATGTCACTCCCCAATCCATAGTACTGACATGCGAAGGTTCATCAGCTCTGTCAAAAGATGCAATCGAATACTTCAGTTCCTTGCATATGCGGAGTATTTTTTCGGAGTAACGTAAATTAACAGCAGCTTTTAAGGACGGATCATATCCCATAGCTGCAAGAATCATTCTTGCAACATGATCACTACCTCCAAATTCCACATTACCTGCAATATGTGGTCTGCCCTTTACACGCACGATCCTTCCGCTGACACCAGCTACATCCATTATTCCTGAGGCTTCAGGGATTGCCATGGCAATGTTACAGCCTACTTCCGGAACAAGTTTTCCGAACTCATCACAGGATATCAGAATATTGGCAGCTGAGATAGTATTTTGAAGAGTTTCGTATCTGTGAGAATTCCTGAGAGTCGAACCCAGCTGATTCACGGGGCCAACTCCATGTCCTACTTTTACACTGCTCACAATGGCTTTTTCTACAAAGGATTTGGCAAGCGTTGCAGCTTCATCGATAGAATGACCCCCGGCCAGAAATGCAGGTATGGAAGCAGCATATGAGCACCCGGAGCCATGCGTACCACCTTCGAGAAACTTGCCCCTAATGATAGTGAA
>NZ_JBFXHJ010000199.1:0-3459 GCF_050177135.1 Methanomethylovorans sp. | reverse complement strand
ATGAGGAGTCTGATCCGCAGACTGGTCAGTTTCCCCTCTACGGAAAGGTTGCAGGTGTGCTTATTACCGGCAATGAGGATGGAGCACATGATGTAGCTGCCAATACTCTGTTCAATCTGACACACCTGGGCTGCACGGTGCCCCCAAATGTAGACAGCTATTGGGTGGGGCCAGCCGGGCCGGGCCCAAGCTACATTGCAGCCGGTGGTGAAAGACACCTTTATACCAACAAAACTGTTAGATACATAGTACACAATCTCACCTACTTCGCAAAACTGTTGCAAGCAAACCCTATCCCCACCAACCTGAAAGAACTGTATGCAGAAGCTGTAAAGGAAAGCGATCCATAGCCTGGATACATTGTCTTAATATGATAATGCCTGTTGAAGATTATCATGGGTATTGAAGATTATACTAGCTTTTTTTTATATACTCCCATATTGCTGTTTACTATGCAGGCACAATTTTCTGCAGGAGACAAATATTGGATCTGAAAGAGGAGATACGAAGTAAAGCTATGGAAAAGGGATTCCAGCTTTTCGGTGTTTCAGACATAAACAAAATGGAGGATGTCGAGTTTCCACCCGGACGTGGGCTTGTAAAGCCTTCTGAATTTATGTCGGATGCAAAATCACTTGTAGTTCTGGGTATGGTGATCTGGGACGAAGGTATGAACGCTGCAATAAGTACTCCCGGTACTGGTGATTTTAGCGGAGGCGAAGCAGAATATTATAATCTATATTACGAAACGGTGGAAACACGTGCATGGAGGCTGGCTCAATGGCTATGGGATGATAAAGGCATCAAGGCGACACCCACCCATTCAGTGCATGTGAAAGTGGCAGCGTATCTCGCAGGCCTTGGTTTCATAGGCCACAATACTCAGGTGATAACCCCTGAATATGGTCCAAGGGTACGCTGGATAGCTTTGCTCACTACCGCTGAACTAATGCCCGACCAGCCTTTTTCCCGGAACCTGTGTGCAGAGCAACCGCTGTGCCAGCAAGAATCATTGTGCGTAAAAGCGTGTCCTTATGGTGCGATTATTCCAGGTCCGTCACAGGGAGTTCCACCTGGTGAAAAAGTGATATATGATAAATGTGTGGTAGCACACGAACTTGAAAAGGATATAGATCATAAATGGGAGAAGCATATCCGCAGGATAACAGAACGTGGATTTATAGAATGTACAATATGTAATCTTGCTTGTCCTTATGGCAAAAATGTAGATGTTCAGATTATTCCCAGAAAAAGGGGTCTTGCCTGAAAGCAAGAACTATTTTTTAATTTTTGATAGTAAAGGACAAAATTGTTGTAGTGTCTTTCTGTATAGGTCTTTCATCTACATTTCAGGGTGCAGATGTACAATCCTCTAAAAAAGTTCCTTTTTGTCTTTGTAGAACACCAGTATCTTTATTGGATCACAAGAGTTCACAGAGAATGGAAAGTGAAGTTAAGTAATTCTCTGTGATTTCCGTGTTCTCTGTGATCATTGTTAACGCTGTATATTCATGCGTATTTCTGCAGAACCTGTAATTTGTAAGCACTGACAAATTTATGTATCAGTCAAAAATCTCTCTTGTAGATTTGGTCAAATTCTTTATATATGACGCTATACATATTTATATTCACCAAAACCATGGGGGTGAGTTTTTGGCAGAGAAAAGTACGTTAGACTGGATAGCATTAGTCTTGGTTGTAATCGGAGGCCTCAACTGGGGACTCTTCGGGATATCCCAGGACCTGAACCTGGTGGCACTTATATTCGGCTACAGCATCATAGCAAGGATCGTTTACATCCTTGTAGGTCTGTCCGCATTGTATATGATCTATTATGCAACCAAGAAATAAAGATGGTCAGTCTTTAAAAGACCTGACCATTTTATCTTTTCATCACTTTTTTATTCCATCATCTGTTTCATAAGGCTGTTTCTTGCCACTTCAATTTCGGGAAGTGAGATCTCAACGGAGGTTTCGGCCAGCCTTATATTTAATTTGTCGCCGCCCACAGTACCTACGATCGCATAGGGTACCTCCTGCAGTGCTTCCTCTATTACTTTAGGTTCAGGGGTTGTAAGGATGGCTCTTATATAAGACTCAGAGAAAAGAACATCGTCTGCTCTCAGACCCTCACAGGCCTTACTGAGATCCACATCTGCTCCCATGCATGTACACATCTCGCAGAATGCGATTCCCAATCCACCCAATGAAACATCATGGGAGGACGTGACCTTTCCCGTGTTCACGGCGCTGATCACAGAATCCACTATAGAGGTAGCATTCTCAGGCACTTTAGGAGCGTTACCGTCCATCTTCTTACCGAGCAGGCTGTAATATTCGGAACCTCCCAGCTCATCCCGTGTCTCTCCAACAAGTATTATCGTGTCACCCACATTAGAGAAAGAGGACAGGGGGGTACCTGCAACATTATTTGTTGTTCCCACGACCCCTATGGATGGAGTGGGGAGGATCGCAGTATCAAATTCATCACTTTCATTATATAGTGATACGTTCCCACCTACCACGGGTATTTGCAATTCTCTGGCACCATCACCCAATCCAAGTATGGCATGCTTGAAGTACCAGTATATATCAGGTCTTTGAGGGTTGCCAAAATTCAGACAGTCCACAAGGGCCAGTCCTTTACCTCCTTTGACTGCAATGTTCATGGCATTTTCATAAACAGTACCCTTTCCCCCATGATAGGGGTCCAGCATGGTATGCCTGGGATTGCAGCCGCATGAGAGTATTATTCCCTTATTGCCCTCTATGCGTAATACGGAAGCATCATCTCCTGGTTTTACCGTGGTCCTTATCTGCACTTCGTGATCATATTGTCTGTATATCCATTCCTTTGATGCCACATTATGAGAGGAAAGCACGTTCAAAAGTGCCTGTTTAAGATCAACTGGCATTTCTGGCTTTTCCCATGATATTTTTTCGGCGGGTGAGCTGGCAGGCATTTCACAGGTAGGTGCACCTTCAGCAAGCAGTTTGATCGGGATATCGACAACAGTCTCTCCCTTGAAATCCACTGTGTAATATGGTCTTTCAGTGAGTTCTCCTATCATGCTGGCGTTCAGATCATATTTCTTTGCTATGGCCAGTACAGCTTCCACGTTCTGCGGTTCTACTTCAAAGAGCATACGTTCCTGGGATTCTGCAATGAGGATCTCGTAAGGCACCATGCCTTTTTCCCTGAGTATGACATTATCAGCGATTATCTGCATTCCCATATCTCCCTTGGATGCCATTTCTGAACTGGCACCCGCAAGGCCTGCTGCACCCAGGTCCCTGCAGGATCTCACATATCCTGCTCCGACTACTTCCAGCGTCGCTTCTATGAGCAGTTTCTCTGTGAACGGATCACCTATCTGGATACTGGGCCTGTCCTCTGCTTCGGAACTCTCGGAAAGGTCCCTGGATGCGAAGGATGCACCTCCCAGCCCGTCCCTGCCT
>NZ_JBFXHJ010000198.1:0-3488 GCF_050177135.1 Methanomethylovorans sp. | reverse complement strand
ACCCCCTGCTGAAAGATGCCCTGAAACATCGATGACATCTAATACGGGTTCAGGCTCTATGATCATTGGAATAGTAAGGGTTTTATTTGCTGCCTGATAATAGGTCGCATGGTCCATGTCAGGCTGGCCAAGCACGGCCGCACTGCCTACGGTCATACGGGTGTCTTTTTTGTATTCATATGTCAGAGGCAGAGCCAGCATATACACTCCTGCAGGTGCTTTGTCTGAAACCCTTAGCGTAAAGACCAGAGGATCATCGGGCAATTGCCCCGGAAATACCTCTTCGAGGGTCTGACTGCTAGTGGTCGGATCCACATCGATGTATTCAGAATTGGCTACCAGGGTGGCTTTCACACCATAAGCAACGGTACGAAGGGATTCGTATTCCAGTTCCTTTATGGCAAGAGCCTGTTCCGTTTCAGAAGTGCCCACACCTTGTGCACTCTTTGCACCGTATAGCACACCTCTGTTGGAAATTACGATCTTTAGATCTCTTGTTTCCCCTCTTTTCAGTTCCAAATCTCCGAGTACCGAAACATAAAGGTCCGGTTCTCCGTAGCCTGTGTAGAAGTTTGTCGTGTGCTGGTATGCAGCTGGCAGGAACTCCTTTGCAGAAACAGGCCATACCTCCGCAACTGAAAAAGTGCTGAGCACAAGCATAAATGTCAGAACGAGAGCAAAACGTGTGAAAACTTTTATTCCTGATGTATGTTTCATGCGGAGCTGACCTCCATTACCCTGACATGATCATTATCCATGTTTTTCAGTCTCTTCTTCAAGGTCCTCTGTTCCCTGTGCTTGTCCAGTAATACCAACACAGGCGGGAATACAACGAATGTAGCGAACAACGCCAGCGTTACATCGATGACCGTAATGAAACCAAAATCACTTGTCATACTGAAGGGAGAAGCGATCAATGCAGCAAAACCAAAGACGGTGGTGAGCCCTGAACTTACAATAGCTTTTCCCATCTTGATACTAGCCACATGCATGGCTTCTTCAGGACTGGCGCCTTTGTCCTTCTCTTCGAAATACCTTTCCATCATAAGGATAGCATATTCCGAACCTACTCCAAGGATAAGCGCACCAAGGGTTGCTGTCATGGGAGTGTATTCGAGACCCGTATAGTACATGACACCTCCGGACCATCCCACAACTATCAGCATCGTAATGACCGGAGTGAGAGCCTTCAGATGGTCTCTGTAAATTACCAGGAGTCCTATGAACACAAAGACTATACCCAGCATTGTCATCAGCATGCGGCCTGAGGTAAGTGCATCGATGACCTCAAAGAACACCACTGAACCACCGGTGATCGTAACAGTGGTACCGGGAGGTGGCGGGAACCATTTTAGATCTTCTTCGACAGTATCGGAAAGCTCTGATATGCCTTCAAGTCCCAATTCCCCCATGGCATTACCGATATTGAGATCGAGCACCATTATGTTCCCGCCATGGATATATCGTTCTTTTTGGGTATCTGACATCCGTGCATACAGATGCCGGACTTCCTCTTCACTGTCCGGGATCTCGCCTCCGTTCATTTCCTTTACGATGGACACTATGCTGCCGGACCCATATATGTGGGACCGACCTTCAACCTCGTGCTCTGCAAACTCATCCATCCAATACAGAAGGTCCGGATCTGCAGTGTTGTCTGTTTTGATCACAAGGTTGATCTCCTCATTACCACCCAATATGCTGCCCAGGTGTTTCAGATCCAGTAAAGCTGGCATATCCTGTGGGACAAAGGTCTGTACGTCGGTCTGTAGCGGAACCATGGTGTCCACATACATACCACCTAAACAGGACAATCCTGCAACTATAAGAATGATCCATGGATATTTTAGTGTGAAGGCAGTGATCCTTCCAAGCATACTATCCAGCATATCAGGCTGTACATTATTGCCGGGATGATCATTCTTCTTGTGGAAGTTACCGTTTTTCAACTGCTTCCTGACATCTGCACGGTGCAGGGAATAGATCACCGTCACTCCCATAAAAAGAGCTGATAAAAAGCACATCACTATACCTATAAGCAAGAGCTTTCCAAAATCCTGTATCATAGGCACTACAGATGTGAACAGGGAAATGAATCCTAAAGCAGTGATGATCAAAGCTATCAGCACTGCAGGGCCAATGTGTTTTATAGTTTGTATTACAGCCTCTGCAGCATCTTCTCCTTTACCAAGTTCTTCCTCTATGCGGTTATGGAACTGAATAGCATAGTCTATCCCAAGGCCGATCAGCACGGGAAAAGCTGCCATGGATACCATTGTCATGGGTATCTGCAAAGAACCCATTGCACCGAAGGTGAATATAATGCCAAGCAGCACGATAGGAAGAGGAAGCAATCTCCATCTGACGTGCCTGAATACCAGATAAAGTACTATCACCATGAGTATGACCGATATGCCAAGCAAAGGCCCCATGCTTGAGTTCATCTCATAGTTGAGCGCGATGTTAAAAGCGGGATCTCCGGTCACTATTATACCATAATCCGGGGGAAACTCAGCGAAAGCAACAGATGCTTCTGTTTCCCTCAGTATTTCTTCCTGCATCTGGTCCGTGGCACTGCCTTCTATTACCACTGACATGAAGGCATGGGTCTCATCCGGCATAAGGGCTGACGGCATATATGAAGCGACTATGCTTTTTATTGTAGCTTCATCGTCAGGTATTTCTGACTTTCCTGTCATTTCATAGTTGGCTTGTTTTATTACAGTGGTAGGAGAAGTTACTTCAATGACCCCAGGTATGTTCTCAGCAGACCGCTGGGCTCTGTCCAGGGCTTTGAGAAGTTCAGGATTTGTGATATCTTTACCCTCGATCATTACAACAATGGACTGGGTACTGAAGAGTTTCAAATAGAGGTGATCAAAATCCTGATATAGCTTGGAGGTCTTTTCCACGAAAGTGTCAGTCCCTGATCTCATTTCAATGAGCTGGGCACCCTGCAGGGAGAGGACTATTAAAAGCAACGCAATCAGCACTATAGCCGCCGAGTTGTCCTCGATGAAGAACCCAAGTTTTTCAAATATGCCTTTTATAATGATACCTCTTAACTGTACCAACTTTCTGTCAGGATAAGGGCCATATAGAAGCGACTGATATTTATAGTTTTTTGAAAATTACAAGTTTGTTGTTATTTTAATAACAACTAAAAACCACGATAAATAGTTGCACATAGAGTACTATGTATTTTAGGTATAAAGTAAGAATACAGGAGAAAAAGAGCAAGGAAAAAGAGAACAAAAATAGTTCTCAATCGAGCTTTTCACCACATTGCATACAGAATTTTTCTCCTTCTTCCACGTCCCTGCCACATTTGGGACATTTTTTCTTCCCTCCACCTATGGTGGAGCGTTGTATCACACTATCCTGTATGTTAGTAGTGCTTGTAATATTGTACTGTGTTGTGGAGGTATCCACGAAAAGATTGACATCTGTCCTTTTTTCGATCTCTTCCAGCATCTTATGATAGAAAC
>NZ_JBFXHJ010000197.1:0-3490 GCF_050177135.1 Methanomethylovorans sp. | reverse complement strand
GCCCAGTAAATGTATGTCCCCAATCAATAGTTACTTTGTATATATTCGGATTAAATTCTGCATATACATAAATGGTATCATTAGCAGCAATATAATTCGCAGAATAATTGCCATTTACACCCAAATTAGATAGAAGAAGATCTCCTGCAATGGGAACTGTACTTTCAATAGGAACAGGTACATCATCATTAACTTCTCCCGGATTTGGTGAAATATCATTATCATAAGCAATTACTTTTATCACATACGAATTTGCCGGTAAAGCAGTAAGTGGATCTACATTCCAAGTACCTGTAAATATATTATTTACATCAGGACCAGCCATCGCTATAGGACCAATAAGCATATTAATGCCATCTTCACTATATATATAGAAGGACGCAGCATCAATAGTCATGCTGGTAAAACTGACAACAATACTTGAACCGACTATTGCATAACCAGTTGGACCAGGATTTT
This sequence comes from Methanomethylovorans sp., assembly GCF_050177135.1. Lineage (NCBI taxonomy): Archaea > Methanobacteriati > Methanobacteriota > Methanomicrobia > Methanosarcinales > Methanosarcinaceae > Methanomethylovorans > Methanomethylovorans sp. The sequence continues at coordinate 3,031 of NZ_JBFXHJ010000197.1, read as the reverse complement.
GGATAACAGTATCGATATCCAGATCCGTTATAGTAATCGTTACATTATTAACTGTAAATGTTTCATCATCAGGAATAGTGGAAGAACCACCATTTCTAAAATTTCCAGATACAAAAACTTTTGCTGTAACATTATCTAAAGTTCCAGGAATTACTGTATAACTACAACTCCAAAGACCAGTTACCGGATCTTGTAGCATAGAAACAGAATTTGAACCTCCAAACTGACTAAAACTAGCACTGGCTGACGATATTTCGTTAGGAGGATCGTTAATTGCACTAAATTCAGGATCAGTTAATGTTACTGTAATAATAGTATTAACTACTACAACTCCGCCAAGATCATTTTGAAGAGAGACATCAATGTCTGAATCGTCAAATGCCCTAGTCTGGCTAAAAAGTGTAGTTGCAGTAATTATGAAAAGCACTACAAAAAGTAGTGCAGGTTGTTGACAAAGTTTACCAGCATCAGGAAGGGCGTAGATAATAAGCAAAAAAAAGTAGATAAATCATAAAAAAAAGCTTGACAAAAAGTATGCTTAATACATTGTGGTTTTATTATTTTACAGTATGGAGACACAATGATTAAGAACGAATACACAAGGCAGACCGAGATCGAGGTAGTGAGCATCGAACAACTGGTTCCCCAGGATCACCTGCTCAGGATAATTGAAGAGAACTATGACTTCAGTTTTGTCCGGCAACGGATGGAACCCTTGTATAGTAAAACCCAAGGCAGACCAGCTATTGACCCGGTCATGCTCTTTAAGATGTTGTTTATTGGTTACTTGTATGGTATTCGTTCCGAGCGTCAATTAGCGAAAGAGGTTCAGGTCAATGTAGCATACAGATGGTTTCTCAACTTGAATCTCACTGATAAAGTACCGGATCATTCCACGATCAGTCAGAACCGCAGAAGAAGATTTCAGGGCACCGATGTGTTTCGTCAGATGTTTGATGATGTGGTGCAATTTGCTTACGAGCATGAATATATTGATGGTAAGACCCTTTACACTGATTCCACGCATATGAAGGCCAATGCGAATAATAAGAAGTTCACTCGTGAGCTTGTGCAGAAGAATACCCAGTACTATCTTGATGATATCGAACAAGCAGTTAATGAAGATCGCATCGCTCACGGCAAGAAGCCATTACCTGCCAAGGAGGATTCCGCTGACGAGCCAATGAAAGAAATCAAAGTAAGCACTACTGATCCTGATAGCGGCTACATGGCCAGGACCAACAAGCCCGAGGGATTTCATTATCTGGATCATCGAACTTGCGACGGCAAGCATAATATAATCACAGACGCGTACATAACACCCGGTAATATAAATGATAGCACAGTGTATCTGGACAGACTCAATTATCAGATCAATCGCTTCGGATTCTCCGTCGAATCAGTGGGTCTGGATTCTGGCTATCACAACTTGAACATCCTTAAGACCTTGAGCGAAAAAGGCATCTACGCTGTAGTATCATATCGGAAACCCGGAGGAACAAAAGGATTATTTCGCAAGAGCAAGTTTCAGTTTGATGCGCTAAATAACCAGTACATTTGTGTGCAAGGTCATGTTCTCAAGTATCGAAACACGAACAGAAACGGTTTTCGCAGCTATGTATCAGATCCCAAAATATGTAGTGTATGCCCCCTTTTGTCTCAATGCACTAATAACAAAAAACACCAAAAGGTTATTGAGCGACATGTATGGGAGGAATATGCGGAGCAGGTAAAGCTCAATCGCAAATCAGAGAGAGGCGAATATATGAAACAGAGACGCTCCGAAACGATTGAGCGTAGCTTTGCGGACGCAAAGCAACTTCATGGTTATAGATATGCCAGATTCAGAGGGATAGAAAAGGTAGAATCACAAGCTCTGATGACAGCAATTGCCCAAAATATCAAGAAAATGGTGATGATTATGACGAAGAAAAGGGGAAATCCGGATGGAGATGGTGTTTTGCGTCATATTTTATCATTTTTCGGTCATATTCAAGCTACATTATGGCATTTTTGGGCTCATAGAAGCAATTATACACTTTTCTCCATATCTATGTCAAACATCTTCGTTGCATGCTAAAATATCTCTCAGTTCAGATAGTTTTGGCTCTTCATAATAGGGGCTTTGTCAACAACCTGCACTACAAAAAGTAGTGATGTGCGAAATTTGCGTTTCATTTGCACCTCGCTTTTTTTTGATTAAATTTTGTGGATTGTGGTAAAATACACTTGGGTAATGCCAAGGTAAATTTCGATGGACTTTCTTTATGTCTCATTTTTTCTCCTTGCGGAAAGCGCCTACATTGCTCCACGCCTTCCATAATATTATATCAATTGTTTTATTAATAATTAAATTGATTTTTTGAAAAGGAACATAGAATTGATTTTGAAAGACATATGTTATTTTTTTGCAACTAACCATCACATCGCCCCCGGATAAGAATACAGCTCTTCTCTCGGATTTGCTGTTTTGTTAAATAAGATATACCCTGCTAATTCCGTTATAAAAAACAAAAATTTTCCCCTGAAAATAATTACTAACCTACACATAATTGATCCCTTTATAAATATATATGCTATAAAAGGGATTTATGGGAAAATAATCGTTTTGTGTTTTGGAAATTGTGGAAGTAAAATATAAAAAAACATCTTTAATATCCTCTTCATTACTTTCAGCTATAAAAACACTCCCTCATTATTCGATGGCATTTTTTCCGCTGATTAGAATTAGATTCTATCAACTCTCTAAAACTATTCATTTGCTAATCCTTTTTTTTTATTTTCGAATTGGACCACGCCCAATCCTAATTCCCTTATAAATCAAATATAGTATTTGTCAAGTAAATTATTATAAAAAAATCTGATTATTTGTAACTAATTATGTTTTCAACTTGTTACAATTAGCACTAGTTGTATTTTTTAACCCCTTTACAAAGTAAGATTTTCTCATAGAACATACTATTTACCATATACTTTTTAATGAAATCTGGTTGAAAATAGTATGAAACCTTAAATTTTACTTTTCAGATTG
>NZ_JBFXHJ010000196.1:0-3531 GCF_050177135.1 Methanomethylovorans sp. | reverse complement strand
CCATGATGATAAGAGAGTCTTTTTCAATATCCACTATGCTCTTTTCCTCATAACCTATCGTTTTATGGGTGGAATAACTGACATCTATAAGGAAAAGAGTTGCAACGTCCCTTTCATGCTTGTCCCACCTAAGGTAGAGCCTGTCATCAGGGTTTATCCCGCATTTCTTCTGTATCAGAGCATCGATGAAGGCATCGATATCGATCTCAGTTCCATCGGTCCGTTCCTTCATCCTGCGGAATGCTTCCGGCTTCATCCTATTGAACACTTGCTTGATCAGGGCGATCTCATGCCTGTACTGTTCTGACGCATCTTTGTAGTAATCACTGGACATGCCAAAAGGCTCGACCTCGTTGACCGTACACCAGTCCGCTTTATAGTCACTGATCACAGCATCCCATTCATTATACATGTAACTGCCCAGTATCTTCCAGTTCTTGGCCGTTGAATAGGCAGGCTGGCGTTTGACCTCTTCTTTTGGCTCTTCTTTGTCTGGTTCTGGTTCCATCTCACTTTGAGGAATGAAATTCCTGATAATGTTCTCATGTGAACTGGACGAAAAAGGGTCCTTCCTCCTATACGCTCCGATATCCACTCCGCGATAATCGATGTTCTTCAGCACCTCATACTCTTTCTGGCTCAACGGACCCATCCGGTCATCAAGCATGGTATATATCCTGAAGGTAGTGTCAAGGGAATCAAGGACAGACGATCCTTCGTGGAAGATCCTTTCCTTCAGCAGGATTCTTGTCTCTTCCAGAAGACCTTCTGTCCCTTTGCTGATATTGAAGGGTTCATGTCCTGTTGAGATCCATAGCAGTGATTCCATGAACTCTTCCAGGTCGCCTTTCGGGACAGACCTTGTCAGAAGCATCTGGTATCTTATTCTCTCAAGGTCTGAGCGAACTCCCTTATAGTGTTCCATTATCCTGTACTCGACCCTGGCATCCTCCAGAACACCGAGTATCGTTCCTGCCAGTGCTTTGTTGGGAAACAGAGCTATGATGTCAGCGAGATCAATGATACCCTCGGGCTGCATCCCCGAAAGATAGGTCCTTTTCATTATGGTCGTGTACCTGCTTCTGATATCTGCCATCAGTCCTGCTACATCATCACGTTCTATCTTATGGGAACTGAACTGTACATGACCAATCTCATGCATTATGCTCAGCTTATATATCCTGAAGTTATCTTCACGATCACCATACTTTCTGATCCAGGGAGCAAGGTAGATGGTCCTGCCTGCGATCACAGGGTTTATGGCATTGGTTTTTTCCTCCACCTGCAACATCCTTCGGGAAAGAATGTTAAAATTGATACCTGACAAGCCAAGAGCATAGTATCTGAGGACGCTTACTATCTCATTGAGTGCCACTGACCCGATAAGCCCTTCAATGAACTCCTTTGAGCTCTCAGAATTAAGAGAAAAATAAGGTCTGCCAAGGGATGGGGCCTCTTCAAAGAGAGTTATGCCGTGCAGGGCCCATTCTTCCAGTTCACTGACGTCCAGATCCTTTAGAAGCGCAGCCGAATGGGTAAAATAATCAATTCCCAGGTCCTTGTCCTGGTCAAATATCTTTAAGCCAATACCTGCCCACTTCCTTATTCCGTCAGGCCCGGTGTGCTGTAATGCCTCGGGAAGATGCTCAAAGAAAAATTCTGCAAGCATGAGATCTTTATCAAGCAGCATACAGGCAGTTCTGAGAAGTTCACCATGATATGTCGGACTGCTCTTTTTAAGAACACTGATGAAATTATTACAATAAGTATTTCCGGAGAACCCTGATCCAACAAGTTCAATCAACTCTTCTTTAGTGGGATCTTTATGTTCCATATCCTGATCCTTCAATATGTTGATAGTTGTCTTGTTTCGTGGATAGAAAAAAGTTTGTATTTCCGGCTCTGTAGTAAAATCTATATTCAAGTTATCATCCATGTTAACAATGCATTCAAATGTGTTTCAAAGATGTTTCAGGATATTACAAAGCTGATAGCGGAGTGGTCTGATGGATGGGATGGATAGGGAAAAGGTCTGGAAATTAATATCAATTGTCGAATTGCTCATTGCCGGCACAGTGATCGTGCTGGACCTGTTCATCCCGACGATCATTATCCTGGGGATCATAGCTGTTTCGCTTTTGATCCGCAAGGAAAAACTGCAAACCTTAGGTTTCAGGAAGAACATTAGCTGGCTTAACATGATGATGACCATTTTAGTATTAGTGGTCATCTGGACCCTTTTGCATCTGAGCGTATTCATGCCGGTACTGAATCACTTAACAGGAACAACACAGGACCTGAGTGCATTCGAGAACCTGAAGGGGAATTTCAACCAGTTGTTGTTCTTCCTGTTGTTGACATGGACCTTAGCTGCATTTGGAGAGGAGATCGTGTACAGGGGATATCTCCAAAAAAGGATACTGGATCTGTTCGGAGATACAAGGACCGGAATAATTCTTGCAGTGGGTATTTCTTCCTTATTGTTCGGACTTGCACATACTGAACAGGGAACAATAGGAGTTATTCTCACTTTCCTGGATGCGATCTTCTTCAGCCTGATAAAGATACATTACGATAACAATCTCTGGGCTGCGATCTTTGCTCACGGGACAAGCAACACCATCGGCTTGGTTGGATTCTTCGTTTTCGGTCCTGTGTATGGGTTGTGGTAGGTTTTATATTTTGATCTGGATCTTCATTGCTAAAGAAATTTAATGGTGAAGCAAAGACCTGTGCTCTTTGAAAAGGGCTCATTGAAAATTATTTTGTAGCTTAAACATTATACTTCAATGGCTGATGATCCATTTTCATCAAAATTCATGAACATGTGCTGCAGAGATCTTTGAGATACCATCTCATGGACATTTTAACACTTTCACTCAATTTACTATGGGCTTTTATAGCAGATAGTACAAAAAATTGCTTAATAACAAAAAGTAGGTGATAGGTTTGGAAATCTTGAACGAGCCCGGAATAAAAGAGATAAAAGAAAGGAATGTAGCATGTGTTTCATTTGTCGGCAACTATCTGGGAAACACCAAAGTCTTTGATGACTTGTTCACCAAGCTTCTTGGTTGGGCAGGTCCGCAGCAATTGATGGGACCAGATACTATTTTGATGTCTGCCTATTATGATGATCCAAGCGTTACACCTCCGGAAGAACTTAAGCTGGATGTGTGTATGACCATTGAAGATGATGCTAAAGTTGAAGGGGAAATAAGAAAGAAAAAGCTTCCTGGAGGAAAGTATGTAGTAATGCGTGCAGAACTGACAGGAGCAGAAGAATATGGTCCTGCATGGGAAAAGATCTTTGAGTGGATCATGCAAAATAACCTTGAGATCGATATGTCCAGGGCAAGTTATGAGATATATTTGAACTCTCCCGGAGAACATCCGGAAAACCACCATATCCTTGATATCTGCATGCCCATCAAGTGAACCAAGATCAAGGGGTATTAATAAAAAGGTTTTATACAGAGCAATCGTTTAAGATATGTTTACCTGGTTCAGCATTATGTGATCCAGATTGTT
>NZ_JBFXHJ010000195.1:0-3553 GCF_050177135.1 Methanomethylovorans sp. | reverse complement strand
TCTGGACACAGATATAATATTTATGAACATAAAAATATAATTGCACTTCTGGAATTTCTTCAAGGAGAAGTGCACTTATAGTTAAAAACCCTTGGTTTGTAACATATAAATGCTAAAATCACATTCAATAGGTTCTGATGTCAACATTATAACTTTTAAAGGAACAGCTAATAACTATAATATCTACAAATGTGATATTCCCGTATTCCAGCAAAAATTGGAACGAATTGTAGGATACTGCAATATAAACCTATATGAACCAAGAGGAGTTAAACTCACAATGTAGATTCTCTATGGGGTATACTTTCTTCTCAATTTCAACAGCTTCCAAATTATAGGCCTTACTTTTTTATAAGATCGGACATTTTTTTAACTACATGTGGATAGTTAACTATTTTATTCAAAAATTCATCCGTTTTTAGAAGGTGGAAATAATATAAACATATTAGTATTATTGAAAGAAGGGCCACCAACAGTTGATCTGCTGATAACAATTTAACGATAAGGAGGACAATTCCTGCCGGGATGAATAGTATAAAATTTGACGAAATTATTTTTATCAATTTAAAAGTTTCGATACCTGAATAGATCAGAATCCTCCACAAAAAATATCCATATACCAGCACTCCCGATATAGAGAAGAGAAGTAAGGCTATTCTAGCACTTCCCATGAAGCCGCCTATTACAAGCGACAATAATCTTGTGATAATGTTCAGAAAATTAAATGTCAACTCATATTGTTGTATTTCCATAACTGAGAATATTGCGCTTAGTGGTGAAGATATGAACCAAACAAAAGCCCAGATGCCCAGTATCTGAGCGTATACTCCTGCTTCTACCCATTCTTGCCCGAAAAACACATAAAAAAGATCACTACCAGCAATAGTGAGGATCGATATAGGGAACAGGCTCACGATGATCAGGATCCTAAGGACATTCTCAACAAGAGAGTCAAGAGTGCCTTCATATCTGGCTATAGAAGCCCTTTGGAAAAAAACATCTGAAATGGAACTCCCTATCAAGTTCATGGGTAGCTGCAGAAGACGGAAGCCCAAGGCATAAAACCCTGCAACCGCAGGTGAGAAAAATGAAGCAAGCAGAAATGTGGGCAACTGCCATGAAACTACGTTCATTAGAGCTGCCCAGCTTTCAATCAACGGAAATTTCCTATACCTTTTAGCCATAGCATACATTCTTTTAAAACTGATCCGAGTTTTAATACTTGCTTTATCACTCTTCCAAACCTGGCTGCTGAGTACAATAGTTGAAACGGATTGCCCGGTAATACTGCCCAGCAGAAGACCACCTCCTGCAAAATAACCTGCAATACCTGAAGTTATTTGTATCCCGATGGTCGAAAGGGAATTGTATACCTTGGCAAGAGAAAGTCTTTTGAAATTCTTGTTCCTAGAATTCCAATAGTTCAGGGCAAGGAAAACAGTGCTGATAAATATGAACGGTGGAGATAGCCACAGATAGTTCTCAAGCTGGGGTGAATTAAGGGATAAGATAAGTGTTTCTTTGAAAATGAATAGCAATGGGACAGTTAAAATTGTGATGAATAAGGCTATTAATAAACTCAAACCCAGAATATTAATGGCGTCATCATCTGACTCCGGTAGCAATATAGCCAGTTCATACCGCATGCATGCAATTGTGCTAACAATGCCTGTGATAGAAATGAATATGGCCCATGTTCCAAAATCTTCGGGTCCATAAAGCCGGGTCAGCATAGGATAAGCAAGTATTCCAACTATTTGTGCAAAGGTCGTTCCTCCGACCAGTATGAGAACGTCTGATATAAAACTGCCTTTCTTCGTACACATATTCGAACCAGTATTTTATTTAATTGAGTAACGATCCCACTGAAATCTTTTCAGTATCTGTGTCTTTATCACCAGTATCAAAATGGCCCCACTATGATTTATCTTAGAAGCATCACACTTTTCATATAGCCTTTTTCAATATCCTGACCTGTCAGGCACTATGATCATACCACCAGAAAATGTTCTCTGCGCTGGTCATCCAGGCTTTTTTCTCATAACCGTATTCCAATAACCTTTCATAAAATCGGAGATTATCATCTTGCATATAGGCGTTGTGCCAGAGGATCGTGATCACACCTCTGCATTGCTCTACTGTATCGATCAACTGCCGCGTGATATCCCATGCTCTTTCGTGATCCAGCCTCATGTAATCTCCTAAAAGTGTACAGTCCATTATTACAAGCGGAATTTCGATCAAATCTATCTCTTTGCCAGTGATCAGATCGAAAGGTTTGAATGGATGGCACATTCCGTTCCTGAATCCCACAGTATCTGCATATCCGAAAGTGGTATCGTACTTAAAACCTGCCTTGCTGAGCAGTTCCCATGTATCTGGTATTCTGAATCTCAGGAAATGGTTCCTGAAGCCAACAACCTCTTTTTCAAGGGCACTTTCCAACATCTTCTTTTTTTGTACTAGATCATCAAGACTCAGATAGGACCCATGACCACCGTGCAGGCCTACTTCCCATCCACGGTCCCTTATGTACTTTATCTCAGAAGCAACTTCTTCAAGGTCATAATTGAAGTCCCTTTCACCAGGTTTCAGTGCAAGGAAATAGAAACTCGATTTTCCACCGTACTTTTCTTCCAGTTCCATGATCTGTCGAAAATTCCAGTAGGGATGCTTTTTTTTATCCAGAGCGTACAAAAAGTGCTGAACACCATTCCTTAAGTTTCCTTTTATCACTGACATTCCAGAATTCAAGAGGTGGTGCTTTACGCCCATTGTCAATACGTCTATATCATGGGTTAAGCAAATCGCAAATCTTTTCCCGTCAGGATATTCAGGTTGCAGACCCTTTTCTATCAAGTATTGTGATACAACAGGCTGCATTACATTTCTGTATTTGCTCAAATAGTAAGGAAATCTGTCATATCGATCTAAACAGGATGGGGTATATTCTTCTCTTTTTGTGAAAATATCCCATATCTCAGAATCTGCATGCATGCTCTGAATGATATTTTCTACTTTCTTGATATTGGACGATATCACTTTATTTCTCTCTGGACACATTTATACCGAACATTCCCCGCCATATCTTTCTTGTCGATTTGTTATATGAACTGAACCTGACCCAAACATATTTTTTGCATAGTTTCTCATTTGCAAGCCATATCCAACAATTCAAGAGCATACCAATTTGTATAAGAATTATTTACTAAATATATTTCAATGTCTTTTCTATATTTAAACCTATTCAGACTTTTAAACATCCCTCAATGAAAAAACTGTGTTCGTACAAGGCACATGCTGCAATTTAGCATGCGTTATCCAATATAAAAATAAACAAGGTCAGAATGAAATGTACTCGATAAGGCTCAGGAAACCCATTTTCATAAATGCATTACCATATACAATCTCTTTAACCTGTGGAACAAAATGTTGTTAATATCAGGACCAGCTTTGGCGATGGGTTCACTATCTTGTACCGGAGCCGAAGAAACACTTTTAGATGCCTCTTCGGTATTACCGTATCTGCCGACATTGATCCTATTACCATTCT
>NZ_JBFXHJ010000194.1:0-3572 GCF_050177135.1 Methanomethylovorans sp. | reverse complement strand
CCATATTCAGAAGATTTAAACAGGTTTCCACTGAAGGAACTAAAGGAAGCGGGCTGGGCCTTGCTATCGTAAAGAAAATAATAGAACTTCACCATGGTGAAGTTGGTGTATATGATAATCCTTCGGGGTCAGGTGCTGTTTTCTGGATAAAGGTGAATAAAACACATTCTTTTTAATATGAGGCTACTTCATCCCCGTCCGGTAGGGTATATTCCCGATCATCATTTGTAGGTTTCATTCAATTGAAAAAGATACTTTGATCGTGTATATAAGACACAAATGTATGGGGTGAGTATCATTGGACGCAAATAGAAAAGACAAAAGTATTAAAAGCATCATCTTAGAACTGAAGTTTCTCTCAAACCCATCTGCCCTGAAGGGCATGGCAAGTTTTGGCATCACTCCCGGCAAAGCCTATGGTGTTGCTATTCCTGAACTTCGGAGAATAGCGAAGAGTATCGGAAAAGACCATGAGATCGCAGCCAGTTTGTGGGCTTATGGATATCGGGAAACCCAGATCCTTGCAAGCATGGTGGATGATGTGCGATATGTCACCGAAGAGCAGATGGAACAATGGGTAAGCGAATTCGACTATTGGGAGATCTGCGACCAATGCTGTATGAATCTCTTTGAGGATATGCCATGTGCCTATGACAAAGCGGCAGAGTGGAGCCACAGTGAAGAAGAGTTCGTAAAAAGAGCAGGTTTTGTATTGATGGCACGCCTTGCCGTGAGCGATAAGAAAGCCTCAGATGAACGTTTTATTGTTTTTTTCCCGATGATCAAGGAAGGTGCATTGGATAAACGCAACTTCGTGAAAAAGGCTGTCAACTGGGCCCTGCGCCAGATAGGCAAGCGTGATCTTTCGCTGAACGCCCGGGCGATAGAACTGGCAGAGGAATTGCAGCAAACAGATAGTATCAGTGCCAGGTGGGTGGCGGCAGATGCCATAAGGGAACTTACAGGCGAAAAAGTGCAGCAGAAGCTGCTATCTACAAAGGCAAAGTGAGTTTTATATTTACTCATGCCTCAATGCATCCAACGGTCTCATCTGAGCAGCTTTCCATGCAGGATAAACCCCGCCTGCAACACCCGTCATTATGCCGAACACAATACCCAGTATGATGTAAGCCATGCTTGATGGTGCAAACAGGTAAGATGCCTGCTTCATTATAAGCACAGTTATCAGGAATCCGCCTCCGAAACTCAATATTCCTCCTATGAGGCTTGCAGCCGTTCCCAGAAACAGTGCTTCCAGCAGGAACATCTTGAGCACATCTTTTCTTGAAGCTCCCACTGCTTTCATTATGCCTATCTCCCGCGTGCGCTCCATAGTGGACATGAGCATTACATTGAGGATGCTCACCCCTGCCACAAGCAGGGAAATGGAGCTTATTCCCATCAGGAACAGGGAAATGTATCTGGAGATCTCATCAATGCTTGAAAGGATCGTATTGGTGGCAAGTACGAACACCTCTTCGTCTTTCTTGTTGAGCCTTTCCTCAAGATCCTCTTTGACCGTATCTATCTCGTTGATGTCCTCAACCTGGATTATGGCATAACTATAACCTTCATCCGTATCCTCATAGATCCTTGTGAACATCTGAACATCAATAAAAACAGCACTGTCAGCACTGATATCAAAGCCCATCCCGCGTTCTTTCAGGATGCCTATTACTCTGAACTTTGTATCTTCTATAGTTATCTTTCCGCCAATATTGACTTCGAGATCCTCTGCAAGCTGTGATCCTATCACACAATCAGAAGACCCACGTTTGTACATACGGCCTGCTTCTATCGGCGCAAGACCGGGCAGATCATCGCTTTCGATACCATATACGCTTGCGTAGGTTTCCTCGTTCTTGTATTCAGCCATTGAAGCGCTGGAATAGATAGGTATCAGGTTCTCTATACCTGCAACTTTCTGCATCTTCTCTACTTGCTTCTCAGTTATAGTCTCCTCTCCGAACCCAGGATATACCAGAAGCTCGTTACCCACATCTCCCAGGGAATCGGATACTGACAGCTTCAGGCTGTTTCCCAGTATCCCCATGGACGAAATTGCAATGACTCCGATGATTATTCCCACAGCTGCAAGGACGGTGCGTGCCATGTGCCTCTTGAGGTTCCTTTTTGCTAGTTCAGCGTACATATTACCTTTGAAATACCTATTCTGAAGCTTCAACGATCTCACCGTCCCTGAGAACTATGTTAGTGTTCGCATATGCTGCTATTTTTGGATCGTGTGTGACAACTATGATGGTAGTTCCATGTAAGTTGAGCTCGCTGAGAAGATCCATTACGCTTTTTCCGGTCTTTGTATCGAGATTTCCTGTAGGCTCGTCTGCCAAAAGGATAGGCGGGGAATTTGCCAGTGCCCTGGCGATGGCAACTCTTTGCTGCTGACCTCCTGAAAGCTCACTGGGTTTGTGTTCGGCAAACTCTGCGTCAAGGTTTGCTCGTCTCAAGAATTCCATTGCCCTTCTCCGGCGCTCTTGTTCCGGGATCCCGCTGAATATCATAGGCATTTCAACATTCTCCACGGCAGTGAGAGTAGGTATCAAATTGAACTGCTGGAATATGAAACCAATATTGTTCCTGCGTATTTCTGTAAGCTGGTCATCATTAAGAAGAGAAAGATCTGTGCCATTGATCTTTACGGTGCCTTCCGTGGGTTGATCAAGGCAACCAATGAGATTGAGCATTGTGGATTTTCCTGAACCGGAAGACCCCATAATGGTCACAAAGTCTCCTCTTTCGATCGAAAGATCGACACCGTTAAGAGCATGTATTTGGCTTGCTCCAAGATGATAGATCTTCTTCACATCAGTGAGCTGGACTATAGGACCTTGCATACATGCCCCGTTCATTCTGATATCTTCCGTTTCTTCCATGAATATGCTATAACGCCCAGCACTGCAATAGATATGACAGCAACAAGAACGATCATAACGAATCGTGTTCCTCCACTATTGCTGGGAGCAGGCAGCGTTCCTTTGTGGAGTACAATGTCCTCATTTATGTATGCATAGGCATTGTTAGTATTTCTGAACTCAATTAGCAAGGGTATTTTTTCTACATTGTTTCCCTGTGTGGACGCAGACAGCTCAAAACTGCTGAAATCATCACTTTCCAGAGTGCCTACAAAGTATTTTTCATACGGTTGCACAGGTGTGATGTTTTCCGTTTCCGTCACTGAGATCATGACATTCTTTGCATCGGTTGTTCCAAAATTGTTTATATCTCCTGTGATGCTATATGTATTTCCTATTCTTTCTACCTCTAAGGCTGACAGTATAAGCGCATACTGATCCACCACTTCAACGTTGTAGCTCGTACCGGATGAGATATGCGGGTTGTCTCCATTGAAATATGTAGCAGAGAATTGCATCTCTTTGTTGCCATTCTTGGATGTCATGGAGTTCAGGGTGAACGTTGCTGTGGATTTATTTCCCTCATTGATGGTACCTACAAAGACATTAGCCGGAAAGAACGTAATATCATTTCCTTCCGGAGTGACAATAACACCTGTAATGTCATTGGGTCTTAAGTTCACGACTTCCACATTCACA
>NZ_JBFXHJ010000193.1:0-3579 GCF_050177135.1 Methanomethylovorans sp. | reverse complement strand
GGAATATGCCTTTGAACTGCACTGCATATCTCATAGCCAACGCCTGTAGAAGGAAGACTTACCTCTGCAATAAGGCATGAACTGTGCTCTAAGAGAGCTATATCCCTTGCAAAGATCTCTTGCTCTGTCATGGAATATTCCACTTTTTCAAGCTGTGCATCAGCTACATGCTCACTAAGTACTTCATGCCCTTTAGAAACAATAAATGAGCAAAGATGCTGATAAACGGACAACATTTCTCTTCCACCACGGATAGAGCCTGAAAAAAAGACCTTCATAATACGCCTCTGAAATAATGTCCTTTTGTGTATTTGTCAGATATGTCCCTGCAGGAAAGATGGGGGACCGCTTGCTTGGAAATGCATTGATCGATACGTTTTTTGTATGCAGATACCACTAACCGCACTTTCTGCGCATCCATATACCTTGCGTCTATCCTGAATCTGAGTATATCTGCTTTGATAAAGTTGGCAACATCATCCAGCAAACATAATTCCCTGGAATTGAAAATATGGGTCCTGCAGCGTTCATCCATCAGTAGCGGGAATTCAAAACCTTTCTCATCCTTCATTGCATAAGTATTATCCCTACAGGGCATACAGCATGCATCATTTTCACCACCCAGCAAGCTTCCAACGATGCAATTCTCTATAACCATGAGCTTGAGATTTCCATGTACCACGCATTCCACAGTTCCATATCTGCTCAGTGATGAAACCTGCTCCAGTTTAAGCTCAGGAGATAAGGTAACAGCTTCAGTACCTGCACTATGGAAAAATGAAACCGATCTGTGGTTGAATACGTTAAGAGAACAGTCTATAATAATATTGCAACCCAACTGTTGAACTGCTCTGAGAACACCAAGGTTGCCAACAAGCACCCCACAGAAACCAATTTTCAGTGCCTCCCGGATAAGCAAATACAATTCATCCATTTCCTTATCCCAGACAATAGATGGTGTTGTAAGATATATCCTGCAGCCTGCCCTAAATGCAATATCATATGCTTCTTTAAGTGTGGTTTTCGTATGGCTGCGGAAGTCCTCATCTCCAAAATAGATCATATCTGCACCTTCATCTGCTGCACACAACAAACCATCCAGAGTATTCACACTGACAGACAGCAAAGGTTTTCCTGTTTTTTCCTCACGGTAAGTAGGAGGTGAAAAAATAAATTCTTCAAATGTACGTTTCCATTTTCTGGTTCTTATCTTCCCCATTTCCAGAACGGCACTGTTACGGATATTGTTCAGTTCCTTGATAGGAATGAAAATATCGGGGTCTGACCGGACTTCCAGTGAGACCGGATAGAAAACAGTAGCCCCAAGCTTTAAGAGCTGTTTTTCAACATCTATTTTAGTTGTCGGGTTTTTCTGGTATGCCTGGACAATATATTCTGAATCCATCCTTACCACATTGTTATCGCTGTCCTCCAAAGACATTTCCAGATGTTTGCCTTTTACAGCAGTAAGTTTAAGCCTCACGGACACTTTGCGTACAGGCGTTTGAGAAGTGAAAGACCTTTCCATAGACTTAAGAAGTGAGACATCTGAAGTCCTGTATACCTGCGTATCTGCAGATACTGGGTTGGAAAGAAGCAGGTCTACAACCATGCCTTTACCAGCAGTATTTATAGGTTTACCCTTGTAGAACATCCGGGTTACATTCTCACCCGTTCCTTCAGATGAAAAACCAATCCCATCACCAACATTGAGAGAGCCTGACAATTTGAGGCTTACATAGCCTCTGCTAGAACGACCGATTACAGTGCCCACCAGAACCCCTCGGTTATAAGGCACGTCGTGATCCATTAGCTCAAAACGTGGTTTTCCCGAAAGATATGCATGAGTAAAACCCCTGTTAAAAAGCTGTTCAAGTGTTATCAATTCTTCCTCGGATACAAAATAACCTGCAGGATCTGTTGCATACCGGTCCAGAAGCCGCCTATAGATACTTACCACACCTGCCACATATTCGGGACGTTTCATCCTTCCTTCGATCTTAAGGGACGAAACACCTGCTTCGATAATTTTGGGCAGGATTTCAGCAGTATTAAGATCTTTTGGGCTTAGCAGGAAATTACCTTTAACATTGACCTCTTCGCCATTCTTCTTCAAAGAATACTGCTTGCGACAGGGCTGTGCACAGTACCCTCTGTTACCGCTTCTTCCGCCTATCATGCTGCTGAACAGACATTGTCCGGAGTAACAGATACATAGAGCACCATGAATGAATACCTCAAGTTCTGCCTGCGTATGATCACGGATGGAACGGATTGCTTCAAGTGAAAGTTCTCTTGCAAGCACGACCCTTTTTACACCCAGACCTTCAAGTGAACATACACTTTCAGTGTTATGTACTGTCATCTGCGTACTTGCATGTACAGGAAGTTCCGGAAGAAATTCACGTAAAAATGAAAGCAAACCTATATCCTGCACTATTACGGCATCTGCTCCATATGCGGCAATGCTCTGCAGTGTCCTGGCAGCCTCAGCAAATTCTGCATCTTTTATAAGAGTATTCACTGTAATATATACCTTCACACCCCTGAGGTGAGCATAATCGATAACTTGTTCCAGCTCATCGAGAGAAAAATTAGAAGCATAAGCTCTGGCACTGAGCTTCTTAACACCCAGGTACACAGCATCTGCGCCATTCTCCACAGCTGCCTTAAGAGATAGCATATCACCAGCCGGGGCCAGCAGTTCAGGAATTGGGGACATTAGGTTTTCTGATGATGTCACGATATATAAAAGATGGCCGGAATACTTTGAAGTTTCCGGCCAATGTTCGGGAATATATATCCAAAGAGTCTATGCCTTCTTTTTCATAAGGTGGAATTTGATAACATATAAACAGAAAACTACAACTGCAAGATTAAACACAGCTCTGATTATGGGAACATATTCTGACTCGAACCATGTATATATCACATCATATACCGAACTGTAGAACTGGAGAGAAGAGATTGCAAGCAGGAGGGCCACCAATACAAACAGGCCTATCCTGAAATAATCTTCAATTGAAGATGCCTTTTTCTCTTTCACCTTTACTGGTGTAATTGATTGCTCATGCCCAAAATTTCCAGTTTCTTTTAAATCCCCGCTCATACAGATCTCCTCCTGAACATGAAGAATGCTGCAATTAAAGATACTATAGCAAATACTGAACCAAATCCTGGTGTTTGTGTTCCCTCATAGGGTACTTCGTATGCAGGAACTTCTGTTGGAGTTTCCTCTACTAGAAAATCGCTCGTTGTAACATCCTTAGACTCTACAGTTTTGTCTTTGTCAATAACTTTTTCCGGATTCAGTTGAACATAATCCTCACCGCGCTTTACAATAGTGTTATCTTTCCAGATGATGACCTCAACAACGTAATTGTAATTGTCAGGCACTGTAAGATTAACACTCCTTACAATGGTTTCTTCCGGACCGATGATCCCGGTGGTGGTCCAAACCTTATCAGCTATAAGGCGCGCATCCATTTCACGGGCTTTTACAAGCACCTTGTAGTCTTCACTCACACTAGAACCTGCGTTCGTGAGATAGATGTCATTCTCTATCACAACATTGTTACC
>NZ_JBFXHJ010000192.1:0-3581 GCF_050177135.1 Methanomethylovorans sp. | reverse complement strand
TGATTCAAGGCGCGAATAATCTACAAGCCAGCCATGTGAAGAAAGTAAGTCTACCATTTCATCAGCATACTTCCATGCACGTTTTTTTGTGATCTCAAGTTTCTTTTGTAGATAGGGGTCATCCTTATCAAAACCGTAGCCAAGCACATGTACTTCAATTCCAAGGGGATCGAAGTTGGTTGTGAACTCTATGCCGGGAATGAACTGTAATCCCATTTTCTTGCACTCGTGTTCAACAGATTCAAGTCCGTCCACTGTGTCATGATCAGTTACGCTAATGGCCTTTAATCCGATGTCCCTTGCTTTTGTAATCAGCTCAGAGGGATAGAGGTCCCCATCCGAATAGATAGTATGCATGTGCATATCTGAAATAATTTGAATAATAACACCTCTTCAGCATTTCTTTTTGCAGTTTACTCATCATTAACTTAATGTAAATAGGCTATAAGCACCTCTATAGACTATATTTGGCCTGTATCGTAAACATTGATGGCTTGATGTGCAGGTCAATATCAAAATCTTGGACCCAGAAGTTCAAAGCAGAAAACGTATTGCAATTCTTATAGGATCTCAGTACTGTACTAGTATTCACAGGACAGTTTTTGTTCACGTTTTTCCTCTCCTTATATTATATGACTATCTAACTATATAATAATATGATAAAATTACTATATATATACTTCTCCACGGGTTACATATACTTAAGGGAAAAACGTTCATAGACGTATGAATTTAGGATCATTGCATATCACATTCAACAGAATACTTATAGTATGAACCTGATTTTATAACAGATAAATGGTAAAAGAATCGATATGTCAAGCAGAGAAAGGGATATGGCGATAAGATATCTCAATAAAGGGGTATCTTTAAAGGAAAAAGGTCTTCATGCAGAAGCACTTGAGAATTTTAAAAAGGCAGAAGAACATTCCTGGGGGGCTGCTTCTCCGGCTCTTCTGGCAACGGTCATGCAGAACTTTGGAGAACTGCTGGAGGTTATGGGTAATGAGGAAGAATCCTTTGAGCAGTATTCTCTCGCTGTTGCAAAGTTAGAAAGGCTTGTTGAAATCAGTCCGTCCTTCAAAGAGCAATTAGCCACTACCCTCAGCAAATTTGCTTCTATGCTTGTGGACAGGGGCAAAAAAGAAGAGGGTAAGGAAAATTACGAGAAGGCTGTCATACTTTACCGGGAACTTCGCAGGGAATACCCAAAAAATGTGCAGATACGTTCCAACATGATCTCTACTCTGAACAACCTGGGTGCTTTGCTTGCGGATATGGGTCTGAGGGATGAAGCACAGTGGAAATTCGAAAGAGCATTGAAAATGCTGGATGACAAGCTATGTCCTGCAGAGAACTACACTCATTGTTTTGAGAAAAAAGCCATGGTGCTGGAAAATCTTGCCAATCTTTTGATCGAAAGTGGAGAACTTGAGCAAGCAAGGGAAAAACTTGAAAACGTCCTTAATATCTATTTCTCTCTGCTTGATCAGGGTCATATGACCGAGCTTTACCAATCAAGAGTTGCTTTAGTCCTTAGCAAAATTGCTCGTGTGTTCGTATCTCTGGACAGGAAAGAAGATGCTTTGAAAAGTTACACCTCACTGGTACAGATGTATGGTGAGCTTGCAAAGCTTGGACCGGAAAATGAAGAAATGAAGATGGAAAGAGCTTCGGTTCTGGTTTCCATGGCAGATCTATTGGAAGGGATGTACAAGGATAAAGAAGCTATAAGCAGTTATGAGGAAGCACTGGGCATTCTTACAGATGTGCAGGCTTCACAGGAAACATCTAACTATTCTTCAATGATCATACCTATACAACTGAACCTCACGAAACTGCTTGTTTCGCAGGATCGAGTGCCTGAAGGTCTTGAAAAGCTGGAAAATGTCATAGAACTCATATCATTGCCCTCCGGGGAAAAAGATATGCAGGTCATTGACCTGGGCTACTCTTCTCTAATGCAAATATGTGAACAATTGTCTGCAAAAAGGGGTTATGATAACCCGGAAGTATTTGACCAGCTCCTTGGAATGCATAACAAGCTCAGCTTACTGGGAATCACTCAGGAAGGCCAGGTCTGCAAGGCAAGAATTATGAAAGATCTTGGCCGGACACAAATGGATGCAGGAGAAAAGAAGCTTGCTGTTGGAACACTCATGGAAGCTGTAGATATCTATACACAGCTGAACGATACAGGCAACTATTCATCAGAAATTGCTGATCTATTAGATATCATAGAAGCAAACATGCCGCATATTAAGGATGCTGAGGAACTTGAAAGCATCTATTATGGGATAACTGGGCCCCTCAAAGAGGAAGGCCTTGTACCTGAACAGACCGCACATGCTGGGAGCATTATGGATACACAGGAAAGATTAGCCGATATGGCACTCGATAAAGGAAGATATGAGCAGGCCTTTGATCTCTATCTGGAGATATACTCTGCAGATAGATCAAGGGAAGGAGTGCTTAATAAAGCAGCAGACGTATTGGGGAAACTTGAAGCTGATATGCACCTGAACAAGCGGTCAGGCAATATCCTGAAAGACATGGAGTTCCTTATTAAAGGATACTCTCTGCTTGCAGAAATGGAGCCTGCGAACTCAGAACACCGGCGTAACCTTGCAGCCATAGAAAAAGAAATGGGTAAGGTGTTGCTCGATACGGGTCATGTGGATGAGGCCAGGAAAAGTTATTGTCAGGCCCTTGACAATTATCTCGTGCTAATGGACATGCCAGGTAATAAGTATTATCTAAAAGGCATGTATGCTGTCCTTAAGGAGCTTACTGCTCTCTTACCTGCTATCGTTGACAAGGAAAAGGAGCTGCAATGTCAGGAGAAAATAACTTTGAGTTATTCCCGCATGTGTGAACTTGATCCTCAGGATGCCGGACTTGTGGAAGACCTTACCACTTCTCTGGACCACCAGGCTTCGCTGCTTGCTGTTCTGGACAGAAAAAAGGATGCTTATGAGCTTCTCAATCAGGCGCTGGATAAGTATGGATTGCTTTATCAGCTTGAATCTTCATACAAACATGCAGGAAAGGCTGCTGTGGCCACGAACAATATGGGCACACTGCTTGCCCGCATGGGAAGGAAAGAGGAAGCAAAACAGATGCTTGAGGATGCTTTGAGGATCTATAACTACCTGCTTGATCAGGAGCCTGATAACACAGAGCACATGGTTCATGCCGCCTGCACTCTGGACAATATGGGCACGCTCTTTGCGAACATGGACAGACCGGAGGATGCAAAGCACATGTACGAATCGGCTTTGCAGATGTATATGGACGTTACAGGTGTAGATCCCGATGATACCTCATACAACGAGCATGCTGCCCTTACCATGGAAAATCTGGGAGCTGTGCTGGAGCGCATGGGCAGGCGCGACGATGCAAAGTGGATGCAAGAAAACGCGAAAAAACTGAGAAACGGTGAGGCTTGAGTTGATTCCTTGCCACCTTTTTTATGATATGAAATGTATGATTTGCTTATTGTATTGAACACTCTCTGCTTTTAATCTGTAACTTTGCTTTTTGCGGCAGCAGTACCCAGCGAATCACTTACTTCAATACTG
>NZ_JBFXHJ010000191.1:0-3614 GCF_050177135.1 Methanomethylovorans sp. | reverse complement strand
GATCCTTTTAAAAGTTATTGCCAGGAAAAGCAAAAACCTTGTTTTCAAATTGAATTTGAGGATTCCCCCACCCATGATCAATGAATGAACTTTTTCCGGATATAGTACGGCAAATCGTAAGCATATCAATGAACTAAAGGAAAAGCCCAGAAAATGAGCTTGTTCAATTTTATAGTGATCTAATGTACTATTTATAAACTTACAAACCTTATCCAGGTCCAGATCTTCATTTTCATTCCTCTTATGCATTTCCAGCACAAGCAGGTTATAGTACTTTGAAAAGAAATCTATTTGTTTTTTCCAGGTCCTTGCACTACCTCCAAAACCATGGACCAGTATGATCCAGTGAACTGAAGCGTTCTTGTAGTAAACTTCGGCATCAAATATCTTTTCTTCTGCCATCTGTTATTCCTTTCTTAAAAGTATGATACTTCAAGAATCTGGGGAAGTTTTTCCGGACGTGCTCCGGCATTTTTCTGAATAGCTCCTCAGACATTCCTTCCCACTCTCTGGCCCTCTCAAAACTCTTCATTGCCAGAGCCTCAGCGGATTCCGGATTGGCCATATGTGTCGACCTTGCCCCACCGGCATTCACCACATCGATGATGGCCTGAGGATTATCGATCAATGGGCAGGGCCTCAATGGATTTTGTGAGAATGGCTGTGCATTTCTAAAGGCAGTGAAGAATTTAGACCTGAGGGCTTCAGCAAGCGATACCTCGTATATGTTCGAATCAGAGTAATGACAGAATGCACAGGGCTCCACATCACCTTTAGCATTTATATGGACAAAACCAACACCTGCGCCAATACAACCGAAAGACAGATGACCATTGTTCCAGAAATCTATGATCACATAATCATGTTTTATACAGTAATCCCTGATCCGTTCCTGTACGTATGCTCTTTGCTCTGCAGTGCATACTAAAGAAGTGTCCGCATTGCTCCCCACAGGGATATACTGGAACAGCCAGCCGAACCAGGCGCCTTTTTGACGCATATGGTCGAGGAATTGATCACTGGCTATGGTCTTGTAGTTCTTGGAATGATAGCAGGATGAAAAAGCAAATGCAATACCTCTGGACCTTAAAATATCCATAGCTTCGATCGCTTTATCATAAACACCCGTTCCTCTTCTGAAATCGGTTTCTTCTTTTGTCCCTTCAATGCTTATGAAGACATTCAAATTACCCAGTGCAGCCATTTCATCAGCAAACTTTTCATCGATCAACGTTGCATTGGTAAATGCCCCGAATGTCATTTTGCTATGTTCTTTGCATAATTTCAGAATATCATCTTTCCGGAGTAAAGGTTCACCGCCTGTCATTAAACAGTCCATGATCCCCAATTTTTCAGCCTGGTGCAATATATCGTCAAACTTCTCATAAGATATATTGTGACCGCTTTCATAATCCTGCGACCAGCATCCTTTACACTTCAGATTACAGTTGCTGGTCGGGTCTAGCAGAAGAACCCTGGGGACAGAACATTTGTTTTTAAATCCATTATATAGCTCTTTCAAAGTAATGAAATTGCCCATGGTCAAATGCGTTGTGATCCCTTTTGCAAAAAAGAATTGCTTACTCCTGTAGATGTAAGCTTTATGATGTGGAAAAGGAGGTATTTCCTCTCTTTTTCCGTTGATCATCAAATATTTCAATTTCAACCCCCTTAGAACTTACTTTGCAGTTACGGATACTTTTTGTGGAATAACTCCATCAAATACGAACTCGCCCTCCGGATTAGATGTCAGGCTGGTTATTTCAAGTCCGGGGACAACCGTATAGATACGGGGGAAGTATTCTTCCATTGTGTCTACGCTGTCCTCTTCCAGATATTTATCCGGGAGTGATACCGCTCCTAAATTGAATGTTTCGGGATCTCCGCTTAACTGATTGTTCGTAACGCTGATGTGCCCTTTACTATAAATGTTCAGTGTATCAGGCAGCGGAAGGGGAACGTCGTCTGCAACATCTGAATATAGATCTGTCTTAAGTCTCTTTATGTCAGCAGTACTCGATCCTTCCATGGTCCCATCGGGCAGGACTTTTACCTGAAGGTTATCAAACCACCAGAACCCCGGAGCAAGCTCATTTAATAAAGCAGTAGCCTCCTCATTAGTTAAAGTGAATTCTTTTCTTTCATATTCTGAGAATTCAAAATTGTAATCATGGATCGATTTCTTTTCACCGTTGTCTTCATATTGTTCTTTATACTCTTCCAGTGCTTCTCCGGTCAAACCTTCATATTCGACCTGAATACCGGTTTTTTCCAGAGCGCTGACGTAATCCTCATGAGTATATTCAACCCCCAGATCTTTAGGTCCTAATAATGAAAAGCTTGCATAGACCCAGGATACACTAGCTAAGATCAATACAAATACTACTAAGAATATATATTTGAACTTTCCTTTTTCGCTGCTCATTGTATTACCGCCATTATCGTGCAATTATTATAATAGTCTATATTCTATTCTATTTAAAATAATACCCTAAATACAAAAGACGAAAGCCATCAATTTACCTATTGGATGCAACAATATTTATACGAAATGTCAGTATTTTTATATTATTGTGAGATGATTACTTTAGGATTAAAACCTAAATTATAAAATAAGTCGATAGAATTACTGATCGGTCTTGAGAAAATGGAAGAAAGATCATCTGTTCAGAGAAATACCAACCCGGCGTATACTACCCTTAAAGATTGGGTCTTAAAAGAATCGATCCCTGTTTCCATCGATGCGTCGGAAACGTTCAGCTCTCCTCTTGACAAGATCATCGCCTCACTTGATGACGCTGTAGAACTGGTAGGCTTTGGCGAAACTCTCCACGGTGGCGAGGACATTCTGTTACTCCGCAACCTGCTATTCCAGCGCCTTGTGGAGAAGCTTGGTTACAGCGCCATCGCCATCGAGAGCAGTTTTCCCAGAGCACGTGTAGTGAATGAGTACATAGCTGGCCGAGGAGCGGCATCTTATGAAGAAATACAGGAAGTAGGGTTTAGCCACGGTTTCAGGAGCTTAGAGGCAATTCGTGAACTTGTGGAATGGAAGCGGGAATATAACGCTGACCCTTCCCAACAAGTCAAGCACCGGTTCTACGGTTTTGATAGCCCTACGGAAATGATGTACGCGGACAGCCCAAGGCAGGTCTTGCTTTTTGTACTGGACTACCTCAATTCGATCGATAGTATCAGCGGCAAATATCATAAAGAACGGATAGAACCGCTTCTGGGCAATGATCCTGAGTGGGAGAACCCTGCCGCAGCAATGGACCCGAAGTTATCGGTGGGTCTGTCACCAAGTGCCACTGAACTTAGAATCGAGACGGAAGATCTCATATCGGAACTAATGGAACAGCGTCCCGGATTGGTAGCTGAGAGTGACGAAAGTCTGTATCTGGAAGCAGTACAATATGCCATGCTGGCCAGGCAGTTGCTGAACTATCACGGTGTATTGGCCCGGGACTCCGAAAACCGGCTGGTGAGGCTTCTCGGCATTCGCGATACGATGATGGCAGAAAATCTGCTGTATATAGTATCCCGTGAGCGATACAGAGGAAAAGTGTTGGCTTTTGCTCACAACAGCCATCTGCAGCGGGGAAAGGCCCATA
>NZ_JBFXHJ010000190.1:0-3643 GCF_050177135.1 Methanomethylovorans sp. | reverse complement strand
GATACCCAGTCTCTCTTTAGGACAGGGACCTGTACAAGCCGGCACACCATTCAGGAAGATCTTTTTCGCCCTTGTGAACTGCTGCGGAGCTTCAATGGGAAATGACATAACTGCATAGGTACCGCTCATTATCGCCCGCGTCGCTGTGGTAACCACATCCACATCTTCCAGTCCTATGTCCTTACCCTCCCTGACAAGCTGACATATTTCGTGGGAAGTCATGACCACAGCTTCTTTTCTACTGATCTTGGAACATATCTCTTCTACTGTACGCTGCATGATCTTAACCACTTTATATTTCCAATATATAGCAAGGATCAGAAGTGATCTTTTTAATTTTTAATACTGATACGATCATAGCCATAGAAAGTATATAGGGTCCGGATGCCGGTAAGAATAATTAAAAGAAGAATAGTAACCCATTTTACTCGACGTTCAGTATGCTTGCCAGTTCAAGGCCCTCACTGCCAAGTTCGGCCAGTTTGTTAAAGAGTTCTTCTTTTGTTACGTACTTTTCTGTCCTTGTGCCATCAGTACGTTCGATCTTTATGGTTATCTCGTTCTTAACAAGTCCTCTGTCAGTGCATTCACGAACAATGTCACCATATCTTTCCATGATGATCTTGAAACAATCAAAAACTTCATTGTTACGGACTGCATCTCTGCCATCGAGCATGACCCTCCTTAGTTGCTGGGACATTATGGACATTTCAAGGAACTTCTTTATCTCTAACCCCAATGATTCCACTCTGTCCATTTCAATGGATTGCGACAGGGTTTTATCTGCAGTGATATCGCTGTTCCCGTGAAGGATCTGAATATCCTGTGAATCATATATTATTTTGAACTGCTGATCCTGTTTCTTGTTCCAAAAGGCCAGTTCAAGACGGGAAACACCATTAAAATCGATGTTAGTTATTATGAAATCGCTTACATCGACAATCCTTACTTTATTTTCCTTGTGTATAAGCCCGGTTTTTGCCCATACAGGAAGCTGGAGACTTCCATGCACTTCCCGCATAAGTAGTGGTCCATTCTTATACAGTAGCTCACTTTCATATTCCACACCGGATATAGAGGCTCTGAGCTCACCCCTTAAGCTGCCATTATCAAAGCGAACAGAATACGCTTTCATAGCCCCATATATGCCGTCCTCAAAAAGGGAATTGAGCATAGGGAACATTTTCTGCTCCAGTTCATTGATATGCAACTCATGGTCCCTCTTTTTTTGCTCAAGTTCTTTTTTGAGATTGTGAAGACCGGTACTGACACTTGTATCACAGGCATCCATGATGGCATTATGACAATCAAGGATCTCCACATTTTCTGCGTTGAGAGAAATGGACCTTACATACGTTTTTACATCGTTCGCGAATTTTTCAAGATCGACGATCCTGTTCTCCAGAGAGGAAATGGCCTTCATCTCAATTTCATTTGCCTCAATAGCATCATTTTCCAAGGAGAGGACTTTCCCTGATATTTCAATCAGATCATTGATATCCTGAATAAAATCACGCTGTATGGGCAGGTCTGTGGAATCCTGATAGGTATACCTCATGCGATCCTCCGCCTGAATGAATATTCTCACTATTTGTTGTATGTAACCAGTTAAATATGTTGCGACTTTAAAAAAGGTTCAATTGATTTTCAAAACGTTTCTTACAGGCTCAAGTATCATGTTCATGTACTTAGCAGCACCTTTCTTGAGATCCATAGGATGCAGTTGCCCCTCAGAAAAGACCTTAATAAGCTCCTCATAACCTCTGCATACAAGATCGCCCCCATATTTCTCCGGCCTTTCGAATGTAATTTCCTCATATCGGGGACAAATGTGGTACCTGAACAATTCCAGCATAGGATTCTCAGTTACCTGACCTGCAGGACAGAAAGCTTTTTTCATCTTTTGATCGATCTCTTCCTTCGAATCATCCACAGAAATGAAATTATCACTTGAAGAGGACATCTTTTTTCCGTCCAGACCCAGAAGTATAGGCGTGTGTATGCAGAGCGGAGACTTGAAACCCAAGGCTGGCAGGCCTTCTCTGGCAAGCATGTGTATCTTGCGCTGGTCGATGCCTCCCACAGCTACGTCCACACCGAGAAGAGCGATATCAATTGCCTGCATCATGGGATATACCATCTGGGAAACCTTGGGATCTTCCATCTTTCGGCCGACCTCGTCCATACTTCTCCTTGCCCTGTTAAGAGATGCAGTGGTTGTAAGCTTGAGCACATTGAGCATATACTCAGATGTCAGCTGGAAATCAGAACCATATACGAATTTCGTCTTTTCCGGATCAAGCCCAAGGGCAATGAAACAATCCCTGTTATAATCAGCAGTTTTACGGACCTCTTCGAGAGTGCCTTTCTGGTTAAGGTATGCATGCACATCGGCAAGCAGAACAGTGATCTGAAAACCGGCGTTCTGCAGGTCGAGGAGTTTATTGACCGTAAGCACATGGCCTAAATGGATCTTGCCACTGGGCTCATAACCCACATACGCAACAGGGCTATCCTTCTTTTTTAGAAGTTCTTCCAGTTCTTCCTCTGTAACAATTTCCTGTACGTTCCTTTTTATAAGCTCCAGTCTGTCCATAAGTTCACCATTGGTAAATAATGGTTGGTATAAAAACCCTTTCTGTTTATATGGTTAACTGTCACTAATCAGTGAATCAATGAGAGCACTCCCTTCAGGAGAAGGAAAGAGAGGGATGTCCCATTTCTGCACAACTCTTGTACGAATGCTGCGGGTATTCTCTCGCATCAAAGGATTATAGCCAGCAATAGAGTATTGCTCTTTATGGACAAGTATCCCTTTTCTTTGCCATGCAGGCACTTTAGATATGTTGATACCGTGCCTGAAAAGTAACTCATGGACATCTGATGACCTTTTCTTTTTAAGAGCAGCAGCCGACTCCTTCTCACTCGATCCTTTTGAAACAAGAGTGTAAAAAGCATAAGAGTTGATACAATTCCTCCATGCTTCCTTCTGCCTCCAGTCCAGATATTCCGTTATCTGGTCTTTGCATAAAGGAACAATGCGGGAATCAAATGCAAGTGGCTCCTGTACTTTCAGAGTTAAGGTAAGCGCACTGCTCAAAAAACTGGGAACAATGGAATTCAGTTTTTCCACCCTTCCGTCAAATGGTGCGTCTTTGAACAACAGGTTGATCTCATCGGAAAAAGTATAGCCTAAAACAGGTGACAGGCCGCTTTTCTTAAACAGCATCTCTACAGCATTACCCATAGAGACCGCAAACCTGCTATCAAAGGGCTTTTGAAAACCCATTCGCAACAGTGAATTCCTAAAAGCCCTGCCATCTACACGGATGATAAAAGGAGGTGCACAGCGCAGATCACTGTAGATCTCTCGCTTCTTCATGTGCTTTTTACTCTTCTTCTTTTTCTTGTTTTATCTTGAACTTGCTAACAATACTCCTTATTATAACAATGTCCCCGGTGGTCACTACCCATCTATAGGGAATGATGGCACCTCTTGTGGGAACATCGAATATATCCCTGTTGATATCAGTTATGGCTATCCCTTTAACATTCCTTTCTTCAACATTCAATACAAGGTCAGCCACTTTCCCAACATATGTGCCAGCATCTGTGTAAACATTAAGCCCGAAAAGCGATGTCA
>NZ_JBFXHJ010000189.1:0-3724 GCF_050177135.1 Methanomethylovorans sp. | reverse complement strand
CACAATAAGGTTCTCAGACTGTATCCCTACATCCTTTATCGTATCACTTGTCACTGTTGCGGTCTCTGCAGCCTTCTGGGCATTTATGGCTATTTCCTGTACGCTCTGGGTCATATCATTCATAGCCCTGGAAACCTCTTCTGTTTTCTGGGATTGGTTGGTCGAACCTTTTGCTATCTCTCCAACATTACTTGAAACCTCAGCGGAAGAAGCTGTCATTTCCTCAGATGCCGCAGATATCTCCTGGGCAGAAGCTGCAATATTGGCTGCATTGACTCCTATCATCCTTACCATCTTGTTCATGCTGTCCATGATAAGGTTCAGTCCGGCTGGAATCCCCTTAAAGTCTATGTCAACATCGGTGTCGGCCCTTATATCTAATTTCCCGTCGACTGCTCCATTGGATATTTGGTTGAAATCCTCAACTATCCTGTTAATAGGATTGGTTATGGACCTTGCGATCAGATAGGCCACAAATGCCATAAAACCGATTGCAACAACCGAGATGATGATCAGGTTGTTTCTCATGGCTGTAACCCCAGCCAGCATCTCTTCTTCCGGAACGGCCAGCACCAATGCAAAATTGGAGGAAGGTATCGGTTCATAGAATAACACCATATCTTTACCGGTCACAAGGTCTACGGAAGCTATAGTTCCCTTCTTACCGGCACTGATGTCCTGTGCCATCTTGTCATAGCCTGGTGCATCTACATCTGTGAGAGATTTGGTACCTATCCAGTCCTTGTTAGTTGGATGTGAGAGGAAAACGCCGGACTTGCTGGTCATGAAAGCGTAGCCGGTATCGTATATGGATATCTGCCCTGCCTCTTCGTCGATATCATTCAGTGAAACATCCATCCCGCTTATACCTATCGCAGTTCCATCTTTGATGATCGGAGCCACATAGCTCACCATCAGGACTCCATCATACACGAATGGCTCAAGGACTACGGTCTCTTTTAATTTTAGAGGCAGCTGGTAATAATCAGAGGTATCGGTGTCTGCCAGCGGATCCAGTACAAGTGAACCGCCCAGGGTATTCCAGTAAGGCATGAACCTGCCCGTGGCATCATGACCCGCAGCATTGACAAATTGATCGTCTCTGCCATCAAAAGCGTTGGGTTCAAAACCCACATATGCTCCCACGACACCCGGAGTAGTAAGAAATAGATCTTTTACTATGGCACTTACCTCATCCCTGTTTCCGGAGTTGTAGTTTTCCATAGCGCTTGCAAGGGTCTCTGCAACGATGACATTCCTCTGAAGATTGCCATCGAATGCCTGTGCATGAGCTAATGCAGTATTTTCTGCATCTGCATAGGACAGTTCATTTGCCTGCTCAGTTACCTGTGAAATGATCACGTAACTTGAAGCACACATTACTAGTGTAACACCAAGCACAATATAGAGCATTAGTTTTGTTTTTAAATTAATGTTCTGCAATTTCAATTTATCGCCTCAATTGAATATTGATATTAGTATAATATTAATAGTAACCGAGACTTTGTTCGTATAAATATATTTTGCTAAATATGTGCTCCTGCAAAGGATTTATAATGAAAATTTATGAAAAGTTGTCAAGAACAGCCAGGTTCTCAATACTTCACCGGTCGTCCAGCAAGGCCATCACGTAAGTCTTAAGCTCCTCTGATAGCGATACTATCCCCCCGGAAGCATCGATCGATTTTGCCAGTTGAGGTAAATGTATCTTTTCGTTTATCCAGGTAACATCCCGTACATGCCGAAGGTCAAAGGCATTCTCCACATATTCATAGCCACCCCTAACTCTACCCGCAGCGAAGAAGCCTTCATCCGCAAGAGGCATGACCACCAGGTCACCAATGTGGATATCATTGGCAAAACAAAAGATAGCTGCTGACCAGCTGTTGAGCCGTGCCTCTCCTATGTAACACAAACGTGATCGTATAATTTCCTTTATGCGTTCGCGCTTTTCAAATCTGTCAAACTCTTTCATGGTTTCCCGCAAAAGCCTTGCTTCTTCCCTTAGCCGGCTAAGTCTGGATGTAAGAAGTTCCATCTTCTGCTGCTGTAATTCTTCAGGGGAATCTTCAGGCAATCTGATCTTTTCGAACTCCTCGGCAAGTTCTGCCCTGAACTTGCTATCCATCTTCCTGTATTCTTCACGCAGATATTCAAAATTCGAGCTTTTCGTGTCAATATACTTCAGATTAATGATATCATCGGCAAGTTCATCCATCAGATGGATCTCAATATCGATCGTAACAACTCCCTGTTCCAGGCAAGCTTCTGTTTTCTTCCCACAGTACCCGGTATTCACCAGCCAGCAGTTACTATTATGATCCATCTTTGACACCCATCTCTCTTGTTGCGGTGGCCATATTAAGATGTCGAACAGATAATAATTGGATATAATGAACGTATATTGCTCAATTATTAAATATCATGAATCACTCTTCTATTCCGAAATCAATTATTGAGATATATGATCCCTGAAAGAACCTATGATATCATTGTGATAGGAGCCGGCCCTGCCGGTTCCACAGCTGCAACATATGCAGCCCGGAGAGGCATGTCTGTCCTGTTAGTTGACAAGAAGAAAGACATCGGAGTGCCCCTCCAATGTGGTGGTTTCCTGCCACATACAGAGACACTTCAGGAACTTGTACCAAATGCAGAACTGCCTTTCACACTTGAAGAGTACCCCCCCGGCTGTGTACATGCGACCACTTCTTTTCAGCGGTTCATAGCCCCCAATGGTACATCCAAAGGTTTTGAAGTACAAGGAGATGCGCTTGACAGGCGCAGGTTCGATAAACATCTTGCCACAGTGGCTACAAAGGCAGGTGCACATCTTTTAATTGCAACCAATGTGCTGGAAGTGAACAGGACAAGAGTTACAATGGATGGGGCTTTCGGAAGATACGAAGTACAAGGAAAAGTGGTCATCGGCGCCGATGGTCCCAATTCCATGGTCGCCGCTTCCAGCGGCATGCTAAGAGAGCCGGATCCCATGGGAATGAGCACAGCCTTTGAATATGAGCTCTCAGGTGCTGATGTGGATAAGGAAGCTGTTGAAATGTATTTTGGGAAAGACTATGTTCCTGGCGGCTATGCCTGGGTAATTTCCCAGGGTGATGACAGGGCTAACATTGGAGTAGGTATCAGGGAAGCTCTTTTTGCAGAACGCATGTGTGCAAGGGATTATCTGAACAGGTTCATGTACGAGCATCCCATTGCCAGTGAAAAGTTACGGGAAGGATCCATTGTGTCGGTCATCTCCGGGCTTGTGCCAGTGGGAGGTGCACCCAGGGTCACTGCCACAAAAGACACTCTCATTGCAGGGGATGCCGCAGGTCATCTCATAGCCACCAACGGAGGAGGCATATCCACTGCCATGATAGGAGGTAAGCTTGCAGGGGAATCTGCTGCTGATTTCCTGCAAGGGAAATGTAAGCTTGAAGAATATGATACCCTGTGGCGGAAACAAATGGGACTGGAGATCAGGACCGCAGTCCACATACGTAAATTAATGGACAGGCTCATGCTTTCGGATAGCATGATGAATGCTGCCATCAAGACCATTTCACCCTCACAAATGAAAGCCATCCAGTGCGGCCAGTTGCCGGATCCTGTGAAATAGACCCTTCAGAAGCTGAATATGGGTATGGGCTGACATGTATCTTTTTGTATATGGTACCTTAAAACATAACTGTGTGGGCCATCAGCTCATGGAAAATGCAAA
>NZ_JBFXHJ010000188.1:0-3766 GCF_050177135.1 Methanomethylovorans sp. | reverse complement strand
TCATAGAATAGTGTCAGGTCTCTGAGAATAGAACACAACATAATTATAGTACTTGTTTGTTGTCTTATTTGGTTTTTATCATGTCAGAGATAGTTCGCCACAAAAACAGTATTGAATTAACAAAAGACTGTAAGCACTGCGTCATTCTCGGAACCGTTGAGGATGTAGCGGATGAATATATCTTAAAGCTTGCACAATGGGCTACATCTCTATGGGATTATGAAAAAATAAAAATGTGGAAAAAATCCGATACATTGGCACCCGGCTATTATATAAGGATGGCCGAGAAGGGAACATACAAAGTACATGTGCTTGATGAAAGCATGATGAAAGACCTGTTTGACGGTGCACGGAAAGACAGTCCTGCAAGACTAAAGGATTGGGAGAAGAAAGAGCTCGTTGCCTATGTGGACTGGTATGTGGATGATATCTGCTAGTTGCGTCAGAAATTAATATCGTCCACACACGTAAAATACTCGACCGTCTTGAACCATTTTCTGCTAAGTTCAGAGGAATTGATGCTGACTGTTCCTTCTGATGCTGCAATATCTTTCTTTTTTCGTATAATGTTCGTGGGCCTGACCTTCCCAGCAGTGTTTTCCATTAATACGACACATCCTCAAAATTGTTGTTCTGACTAACTTCATTTCTGCACTTCACTTACCAAGTATTCCACCGATCATGAAACGGTAGGTCTCCATATCTTCAGTGGTGAAGGAACTTTCAATACGACCATTGATTATTGCGTGGAAACCATTTGTTTCACCACACTCTAATTTTTCCATTTTTACTCGCTTTTTCATTTATTTGCTCCAATTGTCTTTATACGTCCTATAGTATGTGGAAAGGGCATATATATTTTATCAAAATATTCTATATATCTTTTAAAAAAACATACGTGCTATATATGAGTATATTCATGGCTGCAATGAAAATAGAACAGTTTTGATGGAAAGCTATAGTTAAATTTACAGAACTTCTACCGCTGATATAACATATGTTTTTATATCGTTATGCCACAAAATATCTTTCGCTAGGTAGCTGAGGGAGGAAACAGTATGAGCAAAGTATTTTTTAGATCTGCTGCAGATGTAGGACCGACAAATACCCAGATTGACCAGATAAAGGAACTTTTCAGGAAAATAACTGCGGTTGAGGAAGGTGATCTTGTAGCCATCAAGATACATCCCGGAGAATACGGTAATACCACATATGTGCGTCCCGTCATAGTCCGTACGATCGCAGATCTTGTAAAAGAGGCCGGAGGAATACCATTCATTACAGATACCACTGTCCTTTACGGTGGAAAACGGTTCAACGGCGCTGACATGCTCTGGACCGCAGCCGTGAATGGCTTTACGTTCGGTAGTATGAACGCACCGTTCATTTCTGCAGATGGCCTGCTTGGGGATGACAGTGTGAAGGTACCCATAGGAGGGGAATATATAGACGAGATCACAGTAGCTTCTTCCATTGCAAAGGCTGATGCGATGATCATGATCTCACATTGTAAAGGCCATCCTGCATCAGGTTTCGGTGGTGCTGTGAAGAACCTGGGCATGGGATGTCTGGACAAGGAAGGCAAAGCAAAAGTGCACGCACCTGGTAAGCCGGACATTGATATTGAAAGCTGTACTGGCTGCAGCAAATGCATAAAAACATGTCCTTGGGATGCCATATCCCTGGAAAATGGCAAAGCTGCTGTCAATAAGGATCTTTGCAAAGGAGAATTATCATGTCTGGAATCATGCAGATTCGGAGCCATAGCACCTCCTGAGAACTGTACCAATGAAATACAGGCCCGTTTAGGGGAAGCTGCTTTGGGACCAGTCAAGCTCCTGCCCGGAAAGATAGGATATATCAACTGGGTATTTGATCTGACCCCTGGATGCGATTGTTTCAATTTTTCTGCTCCCGCTTTTGTAGGAAATGTGGGTATGCTTGCCTCAATGGACCCTGTTGCCATTGACAAGGCCAGCCTTGATCAGATCAATAAAAAAATAGGTGAAGAGGGCTGCATACACTCCATTAAGGATGTATGGGGTATTGATCCGATGATACATCTGGAATACGCTGCAAAGATAGGGGTTGGCAGCCTGGGATATTCCTTAGATATTTGAAATTCAACCTTTTTTATGAGCAGGGTTTATTATTTATACAACTTCCCACTATTTTTATAATGGGTGTTAGCAATTGAGTGAGGGTGCACATGGATGTGTCCATTTTATAAATGGATGATCTGTTTACCATTACAAATTGTTCATTGAGTGGAACTGCTACCTTCCTGTTGCAACAGCTACAAAAAAATACAGGGGTATGTGAATGAAAGAACTATACGATAAAATGGCCAAAGAAGCCATGGGTGCACAGAGAGCTGTAGTGAATACTATCAATGCAAAGAGGGGAACCACATTCAAGGTAAAGGATGCACAGCCTTATGTCGATGCTGTGAATAAAATGGAACCCATGGGCGAACAAGCCAAGTCGGTCTTTGCCCTTCATATGGATTCGGTTAACACACATTTCAACGTGCTTACCGGGCTTACTGACACTGTCAGGCCAGAAGATGATCCTTTTGTGGAACATTACCAGACACCGCCTATAATGGAGATCCTGTATGAGGAAGACCCTGCTTTCAGAAAATCCGTTGAAAAGTTCGTGGATGAGATAGGAAGGTCTGAAGCCCTTATTGGAAAAGAGTCAGTGCGCAGGTATGGAGGGTTCTATGGACCCACTTGTGTGGTAGACTTTGCATTTGTACCCGGAAGTACAAGTAATGTTGTCAACAGGATCCTGCAGAAAATGGATATACCACAGGATCACAAGCGTGCTATCCTTTCGTCAAAATCATGGGGCATGAACACTTCTTACGGAGTGGGAGCAAAGTTCCAGATGGCCATCGAGGAAGGTAAGACGCTATCCGAAGCTATGAAAGAAGAAATAGACATGCTGAAGATGGTCTATGATACGCCCACGGATGCCCAGGCCAGGCTCATGGACGAAGCCGGTCATACGTCCTTTGACGTGCGTAAATATATGGCACAGTATAAGGACAAGATGAGAAACACCGTAAAGGCTGCAATGGATGATGAAGTGTTCTATGGTAACATAGTCACGGTCCCTGCCTATGGAGTAGGTGATGTGGCGCATCACATATCCCAGTCCATGTTCAACATGACAAAGGACGATGTGGTCATGGCTGTGATCAATGCTGTTACTGAGGTAATGGAAGCTACAATGGAGAAAGCCAAAGGCAAATTCAGGAACGAATATTCTCCGCTCACCATAGCCACGGACGCAGCAGCTGCGGCGGCTACAAAGATCCTGTGGATGGATGGGTTCACCACTATGATGGTGCTGGACCTGCTGGTGAAGAGATTCCATAATCTAGTACTCACCAATCCCAAAAGAGGTGCTGCGGCAGAATTGCATAACGTTGACTTCATCGACCTGATAGAGAAAGGAGAAAGGATCATAGATCACAAGCCAAGAGGTGCTGGTTGTGTAATTCAGGGAATACCTATAGACCTGAGTCCCATAGAAAGAAATACAGTCCTCAATAACCCACAATGGTACACTTATCCGGCATGTGCCATCACAGTGAGGTTCTCTGCCCTGATGAGACTGGCTGATTTCCCATGTCTGCTTACCAGTGAACCAGTGACAGCAACTATGATGACTAACATAATATCTCTCCACAAGAAAGAACCACATTCCCCTGCAAGGGTCTGCAAGTTCTGTGCAGCCAACTACTTCGATTATAAAT
>NZ_JBFXHJ010000187.1:0-3806 GCF_050177135.1 Methanomethylovorans sp. | reverse complement strand
ATATTTAAACAGCAATATAATTTAAACAGGATTATGAGTACGCCCGATAATCCAACTGGTATAAACCAGAATCGAAAGGCAACATTAAAAGAAAAATATATATACTATATGTGCAGAATAGGTTTATCGAGTAAAAATCACATGCAAGCAATGAGGTGACATGATGGTTGAAACTAGGAACTTTGTACTGAGAGATAAGAACGGAAATGAACACGGTGTATTTACCGGAAAACAGCCACGTCAGGCAGCATTGAAGGTCGCTAACCGCGGCAAGGGAACAAAAGCAAAGCCAGAAACCATAAAGCTCCGTGAGAGGGGAACCAAAAAGATCCATGTCTTCAAGGGCTGGAGAGAAAATGTAGATGCTCCAAAGAACAAGCCAGACTGGATGCCTGATAAGATCAGCAAGCCATTCGTGAAGAAAGTAGGCATAGAGAAGCTCGACAAGATCTAAAGCCTTAATAAAATCAGTTTTCATTTTTCTGGTTACCAGATTCTGGTACCATTCTCTTTCAATAAATCTTCTTTTTATGGTCCAATAAAGATAATATATTGGAACCTATATCAATACTGATACTTTTTATTGGTAATTGACTCACCAGTGAGGGTGGACTGTGACACTGAAAAGAGAGAACGTGTTGATAGAGGCTCTTCCTTATATCAGGAAGTTCCATAATGCCATAATGGTCATCAAA
Source organism: Methanomethylovorans sp. (assembly GCF_050177135.1). Classification (NCBI taxonomy): domain Archaea; kingdom Methanobacteriati; phylum Methanobacteriota; class Methanomicrobia; order Methanosarcinales; family Methanosarcinaceae; genus Methanomethylovorans; species Methanomethylovorans sp. The sequence continues at coordinate 3,111 of NZ_JBFXHJ010000187.1, read as the reverse complement.
GTAGGTGGCCATGCCATGGTTGATAAACAGATAATGAGCGATATCATTGAAGACGTAGTGCTGCTGAAGTTCGTGGGCATACACCCGATCATAGTGCATGGAGGGGGGCCGGAGATCACCGAGAAGATGAACCGCATGGGAAAGAAACCCAAATTTGTAGGTGGATTACGCATCACAGATGATGAGACCCTTGAAATTGCGCGCATGGTACTGGTAGGTAATATCAATACCGATATCGTATCCCTCATAGGTAAACATGGAGGAAAGGGAATCGGTCTTTCCGGCAAAGATGGTAAGCTCATCGTTGCTAAGAAAATAGCTGCCCAAAAGGTAATGATAGAGAACATGGAGCATGAGGTTGACCTGGGCTGGGTGGGAGAAACCGAGATCATCAACACAGAGATTGTGGAAATTGTCACAGAACATGGTTATATTCCTGTAATATCCCCCATTGCCATAGACTCCAGTGGGAGAGGGCTCAACATAAATGCAGATACAGTGGCCGGAGATATCGCTGCAGCTCTGAGGGCACAGAAACTCATTCTCATGACAGATGTACCGGGCATCCTGAGGAACATCGAAGATAAGTCTTCCCGCATATCCAGAGTGAAACTTGAGGATGTGGAAAAACTGGTGAGAGAGGGAGTCATCTCAGGCGGCATGGTGCCCAAGCTAAGGGGTGCTGTGACCGCAGTGGAAAGTGGTGTGGAAAGAGTGCATATAATAGATGGGAGCGTATCTCACTCGGTCCTGCTGGAACTCTTCACCGATACAGGGATAGGGACAATGGTTTACAGAGGCGAGGACGGGGAGTGAGAGATTCACTCCAGGACAGGGGAGCCAAAACTGAGATCGTCCAGAACCAGGACCTTTTCCCACAAATACCTGCAATCACATTCCAGTCCTTCAAGATCATGCAGATCCTGGCTCAATGAGAAAGCCCGAATGGCATCTGCAACCTGCCCGCTGCATTCCTTGCAGTTGCGCGGCCCCCTTTTGGCACCTGCACCTACCGGGTCGGAAGTGATGACCAGATGTGGGAACTCCTTTTTTGTCCTTTTAAGTATCTCCACAATGCTCCATAGCCACGGGGGACGGTATTCCCCCCGTTCCCATAGATATTCTATCAGAGTGCCTTTCTGCACATTGCACAGATTGATGGATATCACGTTGGAATATACTGACGCTTCCCTTACTGAAGTGACAATGTCCTCTAAAGCCTGTTTTTCGGGGATGAAAGGGGGTTTCAGCATAAGGTATGTCTTTACTGCGACACCATTGGATTTTGCAATCTCGGCAGCCCTGACAAAATCCCTGAAAGTGAAACCTTTGTTGATAGAGTGTTTTCTGATGAGGTCCGAACTGGTCTCAAGACCTATGGCAACCTCGAACAACGTACCTTTAAGATGAGCAAGGCAGAACTTCATGGATGCTTCTGTCAGGAACTCTGGCCTGGATTCCACCACTACCTTAAAGACCCGATCATCTTCTTCCAGAAGCGAAAGTATCTTAGAGAGAGCATCAGCCGGCACTTCCTTTTCATCAAGGAAACTACCTGAGGTAAATATCTTGACCATGAACCTGTCAAACTTTGAAGCTTTAACCATGGCTTTCCGGAACTGGGAAACAAGATCGTCTGCAGAAGGAGAAGTATGCGCACTGTCGTACACGTAACCACACATGGTGCAGCCTCCGACCTTACCCCACCAGCACCCGGAAGTGCGGAAGATCATGGTAAGGGTATTCTCCACATTCCCATCCACATGGTCCTTGCCGGTCCACACTGCAGAGGGCATATCCAGAGGTGTCGGTTTGATCCGCTGCCTCTGACGTATCTCAAGAACTTTAGTATTCAGTGACATTTACTCCCATCTTCTCACAAGACTTTGCATTAACGTTTTTCTCTTAATTTCCTGTGCGTTAAGGTTCTTAATTTTGCTTTTGATGTCGATATTTTTCATTCGGCAAAAATTCTGTACTCAAAATGCACTCAAATTTATTTTTTTCTCTGCGAATTTTGCATAGGACTTTTCTTGCTTCCCCATGCAGATATTGCATCCGCACAGATTTGAGTAAGTGGCTCTCCGATTGCAGCCTTATAGTTAAATCCCAATAACTGCATGGTTTTTAATGTATCAACACTAATTAGGCATTTTATTTGAGATAAGCTATTTGCTGTGTCCTGAGCCTTTTTTGTTGCCTCTTCTCCTTGTGCCATAGCGGTTGTCATCTGCGATGAATTAAATATTTCCAGAACCATTGCCACAGTATTATGTAAATGCTCGATATCATCATCACTGATTACGATTCTATCAAGCTCTGATTTATATGCCTGTGCAATACGCACCGCTTCTTCTCGTTCAAGCAGAACCTCATTTATCAACTCGTCATATGTGGTGCGCAGATTCTCTATGTTTTTTTCTTCTTTTGCTGCTCGAATTTTCTTATTGACGGCTGATGCTGTACCCTTAACAGCTAACTCCGCAAGTGATACTCCCATTTCTATTATGGGCTGTGTGCAAGTTGGATCCATATACTCATCACCTTTCTCTTTTGTATGTCTACAGCATATCTACCTTTGTATATCAATTGTCTTAACTTCTCACAGAACTTAGCAACAAAAGAGAAATCAACCACTTGCGGCTTCACTTCCCTTCGAAAATATGCGGTGTATTGTATTACCAACACAATATTTTACCTAAATTCAAATATTTGCAACAGGAATATTCAATGCCTTCAAAATACTGAAAATCACATCAAGCTGCACGGCACAATCATTATTTTCTATCGACGACATATGCGTGCAGCTTATATCAATTTAATCTGCAAGCTGCATTTGGGATAATCCCGGCTTTTTTCTGTAATCGGCAATGTTCAATCCTAACTTCTTGTATTTTTCAAAATGTTCTCTTTCCATAAGTTATTCAAACTCGATGGTTGCTGGGGGTTTCGGAGACAGGTCATACACAACTCTTGCAACCGAGGGGATCTCGCCTGTGATGCGCGACTCGATGCGCTTTAGCACATCCCAGGGCAGTTCCATGGCCTCTGCGGTCATACCGTCACGGGAACCGACAGCACGTACTGCAACTATCCAGCCATGCACTCTCT
>NZ_JBFXHJ010000186.1:0-3827 GCF_050177135.1 Methanomethylovorans sp. | reverse complement strand
CTCTCACCAAGTGATTCAAGAGCCACTACTTCCCAGTCCTTTGGAATCACTCCCACCTCAGTCTGCTTGTATCCGGCCGGGGTGATCTCAACAACAGTTTCAGCGCTCATAGCCTGAACCCCATCCTCTCCAAGTGCCCATTCACCTGTGCTTCCAGTTCTGCCACACGCTCGGTCATCTGTGGCATTGGGGTTTCATAGCGTTCAGCAAGTTCCTTCACACGCTGGGTGAGGGATTGGCTGATACGGTCCATCTCACCATGGATGGCAGTATCCAGCACAGTGAGCCATTTGTCATCCACTACCAGCGTCTTGATATCGTCCTCTGTGAGTTTGGGATAGTAAGCATAGGCTTTGGCATCAAGTGCACTTTCGGCATCTCTGAGACGTTTCTTCAGGTCAGCTTCCTCATTGGCAAGTTTCAGCCAGTCATTGAGTACAGCAGCTTCTTCCTGTGTTTCCCTGTCGCCTTTAATCTCCTTCAGGCGAGCTGTTACATTGGCCTTGTTCACCTTGTCAAGTTCAGAAAAAGCGCCTTCATCACCACTGTTCTCCTCTTCTATCTCTGTCATGCGGGCTGTGACACTTTCCAGTTCAGCAGTGAGCTTATCCACAGCCTCCTGTTCTTTTGCGAAGAAACGGGATACTATAAGCGACTTTGGCACGAGGTCGCAGGTCCAGCCCTTGTCCTTCTCCTTACCCTTCTTATCCTTCTCGATGATACGATAGGTCTTAGCCTTCCATCCCTCATCCGCAATGAGGTAGCAGTCATCCTGCATCGTTGTCTCCCAGTAGTCCATCAGGTGCTGATACACATCGTACTGGCTGATGAGAGGCTTACCCGCATAGTGAGCAAGCAGATCTTCAGATAGCATGGCTATGACTTCCTTCGGGTGACTGTCGGCTTGCAACTGCCGAAGCATAGCAGAGGACTTCTCACGCCAGACAGCGAAATGTGCATTCATACCAGAGATAAAAGCAGAGAACTCAGGATGCTCGTAGATGGTGGATTTAATAGCAGCTTTATCAGCTGCAAGATCAAGATATCTTGGTCTATTCTCTTTGAACAAGGTCTGCCGAAGCTGCGGACAGACATCCCAGTAACGCTGCAATGCATCCACATCAGCAACAGGAATACCACCATGCAGATGGCCTTCGATATCCTGCAGGTCCTCAGCCTGCTGGCTGTCAATATAACGCGGAAGGTTGAGATTGAACTCGTTCTTCTCTATCTCCTCAAAGCTTACCATCCGTGAGTATTTCGGGATCTCGGCCTGCCTTGTGAAAACATCCACAATCTTATGGATGTCTTGAGCACGCAGACGGTTCTTGGGACCATCCTTCATAAAACCCGCACTGGCATCTATCATGAAGATACCCTTGCGGTTCTGAGCTTCCTCCTTATCAATAACAATGATACATGCAGGGATGCCGGTACCGTAGAAAAGGTTGGCTGGCAGGCCTATGATACCCTTGATGTATCCCTTACGTACCAGATTACGGCGAATATCAGCTTCGGCATTCCCACGGAACAGCACGCCATGAGGCAGAATGCAGGCACCTTTACCTGTGCTCTTAAGCGAGCGGACAATGTGCAGCAGATAAGCATAATCTCCCTGCTTTGCAGGCGGAATTCCAAAGGGCTTGAAACGCTCATGAGGATCTTGCAGAGGGTCCAGACCAGTACTCCAGCGCTTATCGCTGAAAGGAGGATTGGCGACCACATAATCGAAGGTCTTGAGTATACCACCCTCAACGAACTTTGGGTCAGCAAGGGTGTTACCCTGCCATATAAGAGCTTCAGGATTGTTGTGCAAGATCATGTTCATGCGGGCCAGACCGGATGTGGCAGCGTCCTTTTCCTGACCGTACAGGGTTATCTTGGTTCTTGCCTCGTCTGCAACCTTCAAAAGCAATGAACCTGAACCGCATGTGGGATCATAGGCTGTGGTGGAACTTGTGGTATTTGCCTGACGTATCCCAAGTATCTGTGCAATGATCCGACTGACCTCGGCAGGAGTATAGAACTGGCCTTTGCTCTTACCGCTTTCCGTTGCGAAGTGCCTCATCAGGTACTCGTAAGCATCACCCAGGATATCATCACCTTCAGCACGGTTCTTTGAGAAGTCCAGTGCCGGATTCTCGAAGATGGCGATGAGGTTGGTAAGCCTGTCCACCTGCTCCTTACCGCTGCCAAGCTTGGTAGCATCATGGAAGTCAGGCATGTCGGACAATTTGTTGGCATTGACCAGAGGACCTATTATCTTCTTGTTGATCTGCTCGCCGATATCCGGCTTACCCTTAAGTGCAACCATATCCGCAAAGCTTGCACCTTCGGGAATAGTGATGGGTGCATAGGGAACCCCTGCATATTTGTCACTTACATACTTGATGAACAGCAGCACCAGCACATAGTCTTTGTACTGGCTGGCATCCATACCTCCACGCAGTTCATCACAGCTGGACCAGAGAGAAGAATAAAGTTCTGATTTTTTCAAGGCCATTATCTATACCACCGATAGAGGCTACTTTTAGATGGAGATGGGATATGCGTATTGTTTTTTATACCTCTTACATTCTCATCCGTAATCGTAAATAGCAGCTACCAAAATATTACAGTCAAAAGTAATAAACGTGTCCTTAGTTTTATTGTATGCGACTAAAGGGGAAGTAGTCAAATTATTGTAGATTTACTTATACATCGATGTTTTTAATAGTCCTATAATTAGCATTTGGGTATACTGTTAGAACACTTTCACTATGCATAGTGTAACGTTATATACAGACTCCAATACTCTATTTATAGGTGAAGACTTATGACTAAGTACAACTATCAGCCAAAGAAAGATAACCTCTTCTTTACAAGATCTGATGTACCTAGAAATTCAAATTATCCTCCAGATTGGCTTATAAGAAGAGATATTGTTTTAAAAAGAGATAATCACACTTGTAGGTATTGTGGAGACCAAAATCTTACTCATTCTCTCCATGTCCATCATATTAATCCTATAAGCAAAGGAGGAACTCACAACATAGGCAATTTGATTTGTGTATGTATCAAATGTCACTCTCAAATTCATTTTAGAAATGAAGAGTTAAATAAAAAATATATAAAAGAAATATGTGATCTGTACGAGATTGAAAATTTTGAAAGAACATTAAGAGAATGCTATCCATATCACAATCTTAAATCAGACAATTTTGTTCCAGATGAAGGTTTCCACTATGCTGAAGATAACATTATTTACAAGAAATAGGGGTATATACAACTTTTTTATAACGATAGGTTAAAAAACACTTTCAAGTTAGATGTAGATTAAAGACAATGAACACTCTGGTCCATAGCTAATTGAATTTATAAATGAGGACACAAAATGAAAATAGAACTCGGATTGGAGTACAATCCTATCAAAGACCAGCTTCTTAAGCAAGGAGCAAAGATTAATGAAGAAAAAGTGACTCAGGCAGATACCATGCTTAATCACATAAATCACCTACGGTTAGAAAGAATTATAGATGACAAATGTGCGAAAAAAGCATATAAAAATTTAGGAGAATATATAGGTAAAAACTGTATTAATTGACTTTTATTGTGTTTTTCATATGAAGAAATCCAATGTAACATTTTTAATTGTACGCTTCTTTTTTTCATCCCCATATGTACCTTCGTAAGTGCATTTATTTGTAAATCGCAAATCCAGTTCATTTTTTATGCATTCTACTTTTTCAGTAACAGAATTTAAATTGGAGCTAATATTAACCGCAATACCCCTCTTTTCCGATATCAACTGAATGTTACCACTTAATAGTGGATCATTAGTCATGTTT
>NZ_JBFXHJ010000185.1:0-3837 GCF_050177135.1 Methanomethylovorans sp. | reverse complement strand
CAAAAGCAGGCAAATCACCTGAAGGACTTGTACGCCTTGCAGCATCCCGACAAAGAAATACCGTGCTTATTGAAGTGCAGGATGACGGAAAAGGTATGGATCCTGCAAAATTAAGGGATGCTGCCGTTAAGAAAGGTTTGATGAGCAAAGAAGAAGTTTCCAAGCTTTCTGATGAAGAAGCATTTAATCTGATATTCCTCCCCGGTTTTAGCACCAACAGCGTCATTACAGACGTATCTGGCCGAGGTGTGGGAATGGATGTTGCCAAGACAAAGATCGAATCGCTGGGAGGAAATGTATCAGTAAGATCAGTGCTTGGAGAAGGAAGTATTGTCACACTTCAATTACCTCTTACTATTGCGATCATCCAATCACTGATGATAAAAACAGCGGGTGAAACGTATGCTATACCCCTCAACAATGTGGTAAGGGATGTAGGTATAAAATCACAGGATATTAAGACAATAGAAGGGCAGGAGGTCATCCTGCTGCGCGGAGAGGTCTTACCGCTTTTAAGACTTAACAGTATTCTGGATTGTCCTGTTGAAGTCGACGACAAAGAGAACCTCATTGTAGTAGTTGTAGAAAAGATGGGGAGCCACTTTGGTTTTGTTGTTGATGAACTTCTGGGGCAGCAAGAAGTGATAATCAAATCCCTTGACAGCAAAGTGTTACGTAGCGTGAAGGGATTTGCAGGTGCCACGATCCTAGGAGACGGTACCGTTTGCTTGATACTTGACATTGGAACATTGGTCTGATACTTAAGGAGACATAATCATGCCTGAACTCGATGAAATGACAAAGGGTGCCTTTCAGGAAGCTGGGAATATAGGAATGGGGCATTTAGCTACATCCCTGTCAAAAATGGTTGATCGCGAGGTCAAGATAGACATTCCAAAGGTGGATATATATCCACTGCAAAGGATCATAGACGAAGCTTCAGAGGGTACTCAGAAAAGTGTTGTAGGAGTACACTTAAAGATAAATGGTGATGTGACAGGAGGGACACTTATATTACTACCAAAATATTCAGCTCTCTCCTTTGTCGATCTGCTCAGAAAAAAACCAATTGGCACTACTCATGCGATCCAGGAAGAAGAAATAAAAAAACTCAGGGAGATGGGAATGCGACTATGTGCTGCATATATGCGGGTAGTGAATGAGTTCCTGGGGATCAACCTACAGATAGGTGAACCTGAGATATGTGTGGACATGGAAGGCGTCGGGAAATTTATAAAAGATACAGTAGGGTCTATGGCAGATGAATTCATTGTAGTGAAAGGAATAGGCTATGTACCTTCTACAAATTCCCGCAATGAGTTCAATATGCTCTTTGAACCGGGCGCTTCAGATGTGATCGTTGCAGCCATTATGAAAAAAATGATGGGGTAATAGATTTTAGCTAGCGGGTGGCCTAAAAGGGTAGAATGTTCTAAAAAGAGAGCCTATATTAAAGGAGTTGGTTAAATGTTAAAAATTGAGTCATCTGAAGATCAGGAATACATGAAATTGAAAGGACTCATTAAAAAGAATCTGGGATTCAATAGTGAACAATACAAAGATTCACACTTCAAAAGAAGAATTGACGTGAGAATGAGGGCAACCGGCTCAAAGAACTTCGGAGAGTATGTGCAATATCTCAATGCTCACAAAGATGAGTATCAACAGCTAATGGATACGCTCACAGTGAATGTCACTAACTTCTTCAGGAACTCTGAAACATACGAAGTCGTGGAAAAGGAAGTGCTACCCGCTATAATAAAGTCTAAAAGCACAGGGCTTCGGAATATACGAATATGGAGTGCTGGATGCTCTATAGGTGTTGAAGCCTATTCCATAGCAATATTGCTGCATAAAATACTTGGTAATAATTTTTCCCGATATAACATCCAGATCACTGGAACTGATATTGACAAAGATATTATCAAAAGAGCTGAAGATGCTATGTATTCAGAAGTGGAGATGAAAGAAGTTCCTGCTGACATACGCACCAAATATTTTGATTATGATGGAGAAAGCTATCATTTAAAAGCTGAGATCAAAAAGGTTGCAAAATTCCGCAGGAATGACCTCATTTCCGGAGAAAAGCTCACAGGTTTTGATGCCATATTTTGTCGTAATGTCACCATCTATTTTGAAAAACATCTCCAGGAAAGCCTATACATGGATTTTTACAATGGTCTTAACAAAGGCGGGTTTTTTGTAATGGGAAAAACCGAAACATTGATAGGCCCTTCCAAAGATCTTTTCAAAGCCTTTAATCCTAGAGAACGAATATATCAAAAGTGAAAATGCTGGTGTCTCAACTAAAAGAGATGATCCTATGGTTTATGATGTTTCCAAACTTACGGACTTCCATTACAGCGCTTTAAAAGAGATAAGCAATATAGGAATAGGGAATGCAGTCACTTCTCTGGCAACGATGCTGGGAAGTGAAGTAAAGATAATGACCCCTGATCTTAAGGTTGCCAAGATAGAAGAAGTGGCAGAGTTTTCCGGGGGTGCGGATAAACTGGTTTCGGGGGTCCTTATGAAGTTATCCGGAGGTGTAAAAGGTTACATGGTCATGCTTTTACCACCGGAAAGTGCAAAACTTATCTGCAATACAATAACCAAAGAACAAAACTCAGATATAAAGAACCCAATGAACGAGTCCCTTATATCAGAAGTGGGTCACATCCTTGGAAGTACTTATATGACCGCCTTTTCTGATTTTCTCAAAGTGGATGTTTTTGCATCAGCACCGTTCCATACATATGATATGATCGGTGCCATTATGGACAATATACTCATTCAAATGAGCCAGGAAGTGGAACATGCTATCATTCTGGATACTCTGTTCACACTAAAAGGTAATGATATGCATGGGAAACTACTCACTCTGTTCGATCCGATATCCCTTGAATTGATTTTGGAGCAAGTGAATGCACTGTTCCGTTGATACATTAATCGACTGATACTATGATAGTGGTAGGAATGGCAGATTATGCTGTGACTCGCAGCCCAGAGAAATTGACAACTCTGGGCCTAGGATCCTGTGTAGGCATTGCCCTCTATGACCCGGTGACAAAAATAGGGGGATTGTTACACATAATGCTGCCAACTATTGAAAATGCACGTTTTACAGATAACTGTGCCAAATTTGCAGATAGCGGCATACCTTACCTCGTTGAAGAAATGATAAGTATCGGGGCAGTGCGCAGAAGACTGGTAGCTAAAATAGCTGGTGGGGCGAAGATGTTCTCTTTTAACAGCGATGCCAACCTGAACATTGGTGAACGAAATATACAGGCTACAAAAATTGTGCTCTCAGAAATGAAGGTACCTATAATATCGGAAGATGTGGGAAAAAATTATGGACGCACTGTAGTGCTGGACACGGATACAGGAGTATATTACATTAAAAGTGCAATCAAGGGAGAGAATGTAATTTGATGGTAAAAATATTATATTTACTAAAAGAGATATATTCCTGTGGAGGTAAGAATGCTTAGTTCAGACCTTACAATATCGCATATTGTATTCATATCTATCTCCCTTTTGGGAGGAATGGCTGCTATTTATTTCTGGATAAAGGTATATGAAGACACAAGAAGAGGCTCTGTTGCTTGGCTTCTTCTTGCCCTGACAGCAATATTCCTCATCACTACCTCAATCTTCCCTGCTCTGGCAGTTGGTAATCCAAATCAGAACGTAGTTGAGACCATATTATTGTTCCTTAGTTTCTGGAGTGCTGTATACACAAGTATATTTGCAGCAGCTGGCTTTTTGATGTTCCGGGCTTTTAAGACCATTCCCCGCCAGAACCTGGGTGATTTTCTCATAGAGGGAATGGTA
>NZ_JBFXHJ010000184.1:0-3847 GCF_050177135.1 Methanomethylovorans sp. | reverse complement strand
GTATCAGGATCCACATTTGTTCAATGCTGCCAAGAAATCCTCCGATCTCAAATCCGACCGGGTAAAATCCATTGTAAACTCCATAGAGGAATAATACCATTCCTACAGCTGTAATTAACATGCCTACTAAGACCTTGGTGACCTCAAAGGAGGGAAGTTTCAAATATCTCAGCTGAAAAAAAATAAAAAATATAACTATAGGACTAAGTGCCTGAAGGACCTCAATCGTGATGTCTATGATCCCTTGCATATATCCTCCTCAATGTGATAGAATTCCTAAGATCATCAAGCTCAAAATTGGACCAAGAGAGGCAAGACCTATCAATCCAAAACTCTCCGAGAGTTCAGACTTGCCTTTAAGAACAGAAGATATTCCAACCCCAAGAGCCAAGATCACAGGTACTGTCACTGGACCCGTAGTCACACCACCAGAGTCATAGGCTATTGCAAGATAATCGGTTGGTGTTACGAAGGCCAGTAAAACTACGATCAAATAACCGACAAATAACATATGGTTCAGAGGAATACCATAGATTATTCTGAGCAGAGATGCAGCTACGAAGAAGCCTACACCCAGAGCTATAGAGAGTATCATTATATTGCGTTGTATACTACTTTCCGAAACAGATTCGATTACAGTGCTCAGCACCCTTACATCCGGTTCAGCTACCGTTGCCATAAAGGATAGCAAGAACCCTATTATAAAAATAAATAGCAGTGAGCCATGCTTTGGTAGATCAGCTCCGATGGATTCGCCAATTGGTAACATCCCCAATTTCACACCCATCAAAAAAAGACCCATGCCAAATATCACAAATACGGCTCCTTTAAGAAAGGTTATCAAAAGACCGGAATCCACGCCCATGAACAGCAGCATGATAAACAGGACTGCTATTGTTAATGGTAATGTCGCCTGTAGCACTTCCTTATACGTTTCTTTGAAATCCTGGATCATGATATCTTCCTGAAAGATGTGTTTTCATATATTATCATAATATATTAAAAGGCTATCCGAACATCAATATAATTTTTGGTTTATTCTGATTTTTCAGAAAAGTACAAATATGAAGAAAACTCTTCTTATTATGAGGATCTGAATGACTAAAAAGAGGACGTCGAATGGATCATGCAGTTCTGATGGACCTATGTATGAGTGTAACCCCTGTTCTGCATACAACGTAGAGGCAATCCTTAGTGTTGATGAAAGAGGACAGATGGTGCTCCCAAAAGAAGTAAGAGAGAAAGCCGGTATTAAGACGGGAACTAAACTTGCTTTGATAAGTTGGGAAAAAGACGGTACTATCTGCTGTCTGGCTCTCATTAAGGCAGAGGATCTTAGCGGAATGGTAAAAGAGGTACTTGAACCCCTGATGCATAAAGGTGATTGAACAGGAGACCTGATCATGGCCAGTGACAAAATTACCAGTTCTGCGTGCTCATGTGTACCTCAGCCAGATAAAAATCAGTTCATCACTCTGACAAGCAAGATGCAGGCATCTGAAATTCTTGCAACTACAAGTGAGCTCACTCTTAATGATAGGCTTGACCATTTCTTTGCCCGTTTGGGTGTAAACCGGATGGGACATGTTGTAAAGCCCGGTCTTTACAAACTAGGGAATCCTACTCCGGACTCTTTGGTTTTTGCGTCAGCAAACTACACCCTTAGCTTTGATGCTCTGCGCTGCGCGCTTGCAGGTACTGACTGTTATATCCTTGTGCTGGATACTAAGGGCATCAATGTATGGTGTGCTGCAGGCAAGGGTACATTCGGGACAGACGAGCTGGTAAAGCGCATTACGTGGTCGGGACTTTCTAATATTGTCCGCCACCGTACTGTCATATTGCCGCAGCTTGGAGCACCTGGTATCTCTGCACATGAAGTGCAGCAGAGGTCCGGTTTTAGGGTGGAATTTGGCCCTGTCCGTGCCAGTGATCTTTCGGAATATCTTAGAACACACAAGGCAACACCTGAAATGCGCAGGGTGCATTTTGCGTTAAAGGACCGGCTTGTACTCACGCCGGTGGAATTGAAACATGCATTATTTCCCACAATAGCTGTGGCTATCTTTCTTTACCTCCTGGCAGGTCCTCTTGCAGCCCTTGCAGCGATAACCACGGTAATTACAGGCACTGTACTGTTTCCTGCCCTCCTTCCATTCATTCCTACACATGATTTCAGCACTAAAGGGCTTATATTGGGGCTGCTGGCCGCAATTCCCTTTGCAATTTCCTTTGCAGCGGATCCTGCGATGCCCCTCTTAATGAAAGCGATCATATCACTGGCTTTACTTTTGACCATACCGGCTGTGACCGCATACCTGGCGCTTAACTTTACAGGCTGTACAACATTCACTTCAAGGACCGGTGTCAAAAAAGAGATATATCGATATGTACCCGTTATGGCACTTATGGCAGGTTCCGGAATTCTGCTCCTGACCATCTTTGGAGCAATGCGGTTTATGGAGATGGTCTGATGTTTGATTCATATATAGAAAATACACTGCAATACCATCCTGACAGGTGTATCAACTGTCTGCGGTGTACTCAGGTTTGTCCGCATGGGGTCTTTGGCGAAGGAAAAGGACATGTTGAACTCGTGCATCCTGCAGCATGCATGGAATGTGGCGCATGTGCCAGCAACTGCCCTGCCCGGGCAATAGAAGTGCAGAGCGGTGTAGGCTGTGCATGGGCAATGATAGGCGCTGCACTAAGAGGTAAGGATATGGATAGTGGTGATTGTTGTTGCGGAGGAGAGAACGGATCCTGCTGTAAGTGAACGTTCAAGAGTGCCTTCCTTGTCGAAAAGCAATGAAACGGCCTGTTTTCCATAATGTAAACAAAGTTTGATAAAGGAGGATGGTATTTCAATTAATATTGAACTACTTTGGTTATAGAATTGCACATGCAAAGAGGAATAAAATGAGAGTTGCACATACTGAAAAGATCCTGCCCTGTATAGCTGATCCCTGGAAGCTGAGGATCATTGCGCAACTGGACGAAGCACCTGATCTTCCTTTGATAGCCAGGTATCTGGATGGCAAGTATTCTGAGAAGCTAGGTATGGTGGTCGTAAGAAGCGGTATCATAGAACTGAACTTTTTTCAGAACGGCCAGGTCACAATACGGATGGTAGACTCCGAAGCAGAAGCCATTGAATTTGTTAACAGGATGCTGGCAATGGCATATCATAAGGCTATGATAGCAGGGAACCTTTAAGAGTCTTAGATGGATCGTTCATCAGTTCTCAGCACGGAGTAAAAAGAAAAAATGCAGATAAGTTTGATATCTTAATCCTTGTCGCCTGCACAGCAACAGGACACATTCCCTTTAAGAATCTCTTTCCATTCGCCTATGACATCGTGGGTCCAGCAGTCATCTGCACCTGCAGCTTCACGCATCGTTAAAGCCAGGATATACGTCAGTTCTTTAACAGTTGCACCTGCTTCAAGAGCGCCTTTGAAATGTTTCAGCACACATGGCTTTGAGCGGGCCTTTATGGAAAGAGCAAAACATATAAATTGATATGTTTTCTCGTCAATGGTTCTCTTGTCCCTGTATATCTTATCGATCTCATCCAGCTTCTGTGCAAATTCCGGGAAAAACTCTTCCAGCATCCTCATATTATTCACCTGTTCTTTTTATGTACACATACCTTTTCTAGATTCTCAACGCTTCCTCTACCTTGACCATGGTCTCATTTACCTCATTTTCATTGAGATCAAGCTCCTTGTTCTTTTTCATGCCAAGTTCACTTAGTATTACATGCTTATCAACGGTAAACCCTGCACGCTCAAGTGATTTTTTTGCACATACAAGAGCGCAGCCGTCGATGGCAATGATCTCATCG
>NZ_JBFXHJ010000183.1:2637-3884 GCF_050177135.1 Methanomethylovorans sp. | reverse complement strand
TTGAGATGTGGATCCCTACGCTCTTTGTAAAATCGGTATCTTCCGAGGTAATTGAGGAGACAGCAGCGATCATGTCCGAATTCCATCCAGTCGGAATGAGAACTATGCTGCTTTCTTTCGCTGAGGCCGACCTTCGCGACATGCTTCCAACCATCAAAGTGCCTACACTATTGCTGCATGGTGAAGCTGATCAGCGTTCTCCTCTGAACGTTGCCGAGAACCTGCATGCTAAGATCCCAACATCAAGGCTTGTGATCATACCTGCTGTCGGCCATGAGATCAGCCTAGAGGCACCAGAGACATTCAATGCCGAAGTACGTAGCTTTCTTCGAGAGAATCTGTAGAAGGAATTTGTAAATTTGGTTATTGCCAGTATCTCCTGAGAGAGATTGATGACAAAGTATCTGAGATCCTCACAGGTCAAAGTTTCAAGATATATGGTAACCGCATGACAGATCCTGATGTGTGACTATGAGCGACTTTCTTTTATTTTTTCCAGAATTCGGGTGTGAACAACACCATTACTGTGAATACTTCAAGTCTTCCTATCCACATATTTGCTATCATTATCAGTTTAGCTAAGGGTGGCATACAGTTGTAGCTTGACATCGGTCCAACAAGATTCAAGCCAGGTCCAATGTTGCCCAGGGTCGCAATAGATGCTGTAAAAGCAGTAATGATATCAACATTCATTAAGGAAATAAGGACGGTACTGGTAACGAATATAAGGAAATAGATGACCATAAATGATATTACCTGATGTATTATGTCATCTGGAACCACTTTCCCATTGAATTTGATCGGTTTTACAGCTCTGGGATGAATAAACCTGAACAATTCACTATTTGCATATTTTAAAAGTAATAGCACTCTTACAACTGTTGGGCCACCAGAGGTGGATCCGGCACATCCTCCTATGAACATCATAAACACCAGGACGATCCTGGAAGAATCAGGCCACAGATTGAAATCCACACTCGCAAAACCAGTGGTGGTGATAATAGACACAACCTGGAATATAGCATAGCGTAAGCATGTGAATGGATCAGCAGCTATGCCATATCTCAATGTAAGGATAAGCACAGCGGTGGCTGTTAAAATTATAGCAGTATAAAACTTGAATTCTTCATCCCTGAAAATACTTGTGTGGTCTATGTAGACTGTTCTGTACAACAGTACAAAATTAACCCCTGCTATGAACATGAATAGTGTGATTATCGCCTCTATCAAAGGACTGTTAAAAGCGA
>NZ_JBFXHJ010000183.1:0-2537 GCF_050177135.1 Methanomethylovorans sp. | reverse complement strand
ATTCATTGTAATATACTGCTACTAACAGGGGAATTAACATTATAGCTCCCTGAAAACGCAGGAGGGTGCCAAGTACACTAAGCACGACCGCCGAGTTCATAGACTCTCCTTTATCACTTCACAAACCCCATCAAAACTTCCATATATCATCAAAGATATATTACCCCCCACTTCTGGCGTTTTAGAATCCCCGCATTACAATATAATATTTACCCAGCTTTATTCTCGAATTCATCTCCTTTTAGCGTATGTACTTCTCATGGTATTGTAATTATGTTCTGAACGATCAGCATCCGGACTATAGGTTCGAATCAAGATCATATCACTATGCACATCCATTGAATTGGACCAAAAGCTCAGTTTTGGAAATGGGTCCTTTGCGTTTCTACTAAAAGTCCAAAGGACCTACTTTTCACAAGTGGTCCCAGCTTGCCCGAATTTATTCTCCACTAACCTGTCATATACCATATCGATGATGGTTTTAAGGTTCACTATATCCTCACGGTTGTATTCGAGCAAAAGATCAAGGGACCTGTTGTTTCCACGTTCGTATTCCCGCCAGAGGCGTACTGCATCAAAACCTGAAAGACCTGTAGTTCCCTCACTTCTGGAGATGCCAAGCATTTGTTCTATCTTTTTCAATCCGCCGGAAAGACCGATACGGCGCAGAGGGTACATCAGATCGATGTGCAACTGGTCAAATTCGATCTCAGGGAATTCCCTTTTGATGAAGGGCAGATCAAAGCGGGCGCCATTAAAAGTGATAAGTGTTTCGTATTTGGGCAGCTCTTCAACGATCTCTTCAAGGTCGATGCCTTTGACGTATGTTCTTGCTTCCTTTCCGTTATAAATGCCCACCACTGTAATATTGTCGTGACAGGGGGCAAGACCTGTGGTCTCAATATCCACACATGCCACATTATCCGAAAAATGCCTGTAGGCCCTCCAATGTTCCGAAGATGGAAGGGAACAGGCAAAGAATGCATGGTCTCTGGCTTTTAACCTGTCCAGAGAATCCACTATGCCTGCACAGATGAGACTTTTCTTTTTATCAGGAATGTGGACACTATCCCTTTCACAGAGGAATTCTTCCCATTTTCTCACACCACTGGTCCATATACGTTTCTCTATGGTGGCGCCTATCATAGGCATGTGGATATAAGTGCTTTCTAGCATTGAACCGGCCTCTTTCCCTTAGTATAGATTATTGATTAATAACCATGACGTTATGCGTCTATACCGAGGCCAGACTTAACGATGAATCACAACTAATATAATATATGAACAACTTTTATATTAGTGTGTAAATGTCAAAAAACACCTTATAAGAGGAATGGACATGAAAAAACTTTCAGTGATAGGCGCAGGTAATGTGGGTGCATCCACTGTGCAGAGGCTGGCAGAGAGCAAGTTCGGCGATATTGTTATGCTGGATGTGGTACCCGGCCTTCCACAGGGAAAAGCACTTGATCTTATGCAGGCTGCGCCTTTGATGGGCTATGATGTGGACATAAAAGGAACCAATGATTATGCTGACATAGAGGGTTCCGATATAGTGATCATAACTGCAGGTATAGCACGCAAACCAGGTATGACAAGAGATGATCTGCTGAACATCAACGCAAAGATCACAAGAGATGTATGCGGCAATATCAGGCAGTATGCACCAAAGAGCATAGTGCTCACAGTGACCAATCCATTGGATATTATCACTTATGCTGCATACAAATATACCGGGTTTGGAAAAAAGAGGGTATTTGGTATGAGCGGGTTATTGGACTCCACCAGATTCGCCTCTTTTGTAGCTAAGGAGGTCGGATGTTCCGTAAAGGATGTGGATGCCATGGTCCTGGGTGGGCATGGAGACAATATGGTCCCTCTGCCACAGTACACGACAGTATCAGGGATACCCATATCCGAATTCCTGCCACAGGAAACTATTGACAGGCTTGTCGCAAGGACCATTGATGCCGGAGCCGAGATAGTCAGCCTGCTTAAGGAAGGAAGTGCTTTCTATGCTCCATCGGCAGCGATAGTATCCATGGTGGATGCGATCATAAACGATTCAGGAAGAGTTGTACCAGCATCCGTTTATCTTGAAGGGGAGTACGGGTTCAGTGACGTTTGCCTGGGAGTACCCGTAAAGCTGGGAAAGAACGGTATTGAAAAGGTCATTGAAATAGACCTCACGCCAGAACAGATGGCAGCGCTTTCGATCTCTGAAAAGGCTGTAAGGTCTGGTATAGAAAAACTAGATATGGGAGTATATGAAAAAGCATTTGTAGTATAGTGCTTTTACATACGAATATTCATATATAAGTACTCTTAAATAAAGGAGAGATAGCATGCGTACGGATTTGACATCGCTTTTCGGGCTTAATGTTTACACAGATGCTGGCACATATGTTGGAAAAGTGGCTGACCTTGTATTGAATGTTGAAGAAAGGAATGTTAAAGGGATAGCCATAACTGATATCAACAGGGATATATTCGATGTTCCCACAAGAGGTGCCATCATTCCCTATAGATGGGTAGTG
>NZ_JBFXHJ010000182.1:0-3925 GCF_050177135.1 Methanomethylovorans sp. | reverse complement strand
CCGCTCTTTACAGCGAACCCGTATGAATCACTCGTTATTTCATCATCCACGATCTTTATGACACCTGGGTTCTGGCTCATGAAAGCCTGAGTTACCGGCAGGTCATTTATTGTGAAGTCTGCACGACCGTTCTGGATGTTCAGGATTATATCGTTCACGTGTGCGAGGTATATGATCTCTCCGATCTTACCTTCTGCTTTCAGTTTATCGGCTTCCTGGGAACCGGTCGAACCCATCTGTACAGCAGCAACCTTTCCTTTCAGGTCATCAACACTCTTTATTTCCTCATTGCCAGCAGCTACTGCAAGAGCCAGTCCTGCATTGATATAAGGTTCTGAAAAATCTACAGCTTCTTCCCTTTCAGCTGTAATGGTCATGCCTGAAGCGATAATGTCGACCTGGCCGGACTGGAGGGCCGGGATCAGCGCATCGAATTCAAGATCTTTCCATTGAACTTTGAATCCCTGGTCTTCAGCTATGGCGTTTATAAGGTCCACGTCAAAACCGATTATAGTACTGCTGCTATTCTCATCGGCATATTCGAACGGGGGGAAATATGGTTCGGTTCCGATCACGTAGGTCTGTACATTTTCAGCTGGTTCTACCGCTTGCTCTGCAGTCTTGTCAACGCATCCGGAAATGGCTAACAAGGACACAACAAGCAGTCCCAATAGTATAAAGTTGAGCATTTTTTTCAAAATAGATCACCTGGCCTTTTTAGAAGATTGGTTTGATTAGCATAAAATCCATCTATTAATAAGGCTTTCGTTTTTAGTTCGATATAAATGATAATCTTTTTGATGTAGGTAAATACTTTTCTTTGACGCATCCTGCAGCAAGGAATGATGATATGATCAGCTATGCAGCCATAATGTTACCTTTTAAAAAGAAAAAGCAAATATGTATATGAGGATCTGAGAACCGAAGCAATATACTTTGCAGAGCGTGGGCCCGTGGACTATAAATGGATCAATGGAAAAGCTGGTTTTAACGAGGCTTTCAAAGTAAGAAAAGCAGTGTTTGTCGAAGAGCAGAAAGTACCCGAATTCCTGGAAAGGGACGAATTCGATGACCATGCGCAGCACTTGCTGGTATATGATAATGATATACCTATAGCCACGGGCAGATTGTTTAATGATGGTAACCACTTTAAACTGGGGAGGATATGTGTTCTCAAACCATACAGAGGTATGGAGCTCGGAAGATCTCTGATGGAGAGATTATTGGAGAAAGCCCAAGGAGCAGGTGTTGAAAGGTTATATCTAGATTCTCAGGTCAGTGCTATCGGATTCTACAGGAAGTTCGGATTTAAGGAATATGGGAATACCTTTGATGATGCGGGAATTGATCATGTTTCAATGGTGAAAATCTGTAGACCTTCATATTTCAGCAATCTGTAGAGCCTTATAATTTAATTCGTCCTATTAAATTCCGGATCTCCAGTCTTTTAAGGATCATCAGGGCTACAGGAATTGAAATCAAAGGGAAAGGTTTATGCTTTTTTATCCATAATGTTGTTTGTTATTAAAGCCAAAAGGAGTGTTATAGAATGCAGGAGTTCACACTTGAAGAAGTTGCACGTTACAATGGGAAAAATGGTGAAAAAGCCTATGTCATTTATAAAGACAAGGTCTATGATGTTACTGAAAGTGATTTCTGGTCAGACGGAGAGCACATGGGACTGCACGGGTCTGGGAACGATCTGACAAATGAGCTCGAAGCTGAAGCTCCTCATGAAACCTCTGCCCTGGATGCATATCCTGTTGTGGGTACACTAAAAAAATGAACCCCTTATTTTTTGCAGCGTCAGATCTCTCATACTATTATCGGATGGGTTTTACGCTGTTAACAGGTAGAAATCTATATATAAAGACCCGATGGATATAACGTCATTCTTATAGGGGGACCTATATGCTGGAGATACAGAACCTTACCGTAGAAATAGGAGGCCGTAGGATACTTAATGGTATCAATCTCAATGTTGAGGACGGCTTTAAAAATGTACTTTTTGGACCGAACGGTGCGGGCAAATCAGCCTTGCTGATGACCCTGATGGGCTTCTCAGGTTACAAAGTAGTGGCAGGAAAGATCATATTCAAAGGTGAGGACATCACGAACATGTCCGTGTACGAAAGGGCACAGATGGGATTGGGAATAATGACCCAGAGGCCTCCGAATATGAGTGGGGTGAAACTTCGCAGTCTTTTAGATGTTATCTCTAAAGATAGTACAAATTATAGTGAGCTCGCTGAAACGCTGGATATGGTGCGTTTCCTTGACAGAGATATAAACGTAGGTTTCTCAGGCGGGGAGATCAAGAGATCGGAACTTTTGCAATTATCAACACAGAACCCTGACATGGTGTTACTTGATGAGCCCGAATCCGGCGTAGACCTTGTGAGCATCGAACAGCTTGGTATTACTATCAAGAACCTTCTGACCGGCGGAGGTAAATGTGCAGGAGAAAGATGTAAACATGGCAAATCGGCCCTTATAATCACCCATACAGGACAGGTACTGGACTATGTCGAAGCAGACAGAGGGTTCATACTATGCAATGGCAGAGTAATGTGTTCCGGCAACCCTCGTGAGATGCTGGATAATATTAAATCAAAGGGGTATGAGGAGTGTATCAAATGCAAGATGAACTATCTCTGAAGAAAAAGGCAGAGGACGCCCTTAAGAAGAGTGCTGCTTATGGTGAGGATTTCAACCTGGATGATTACGGGATAGCCAGCAAGGAAGAAAAGGTCACAGAGGATCTGACCAAGCTGAGTTCCGATGACCAGAACACACTTCTGAATGTGGGGATCGTACCCAGTGAAGAGAATCGCAGCGGCACTTTCATCATGCTCGACAATGCAGTTTCTCATACATCTGTCAAACAGGATGATGCAGTAGAGCTCATGTCTTTGCAGGCCGCTCTTAAGAAATATGACTGGTTGAAGGACTATTCATGGAAACTTGTAAAACCCGATGCGGATAAATACACTGCAATGAGCTATCTGCAGAATGCCGATGGGTATTTTATACGTGCTCCGGCAGGAAAGAAGTCACAAATGCCTGTGCAGACATGCCTGCTCATAGGGTCAAAGGATGTTTCCCAGACAGTGCACAATCTTATAGTAGTAGAGGAGGGTGCACAACTTGACGTGATCACAGGATGCTCCACTAAGAAGGGTGTGGAAAAGGGATTACACCTGGGAATTTCAGAGATATATGTGAAAAAGGGAGCTACACTGAACTTTACCATGATACATAACTGGGCTGAACAGATAGGTGTCAGGCCCCGTACAGTGGTCCATGTGGAAGAAGGTGGCACTTACATCAATAATTATGTTACTCTGAAACCTGTCAGATCTGTCCAGACATATCCGACGGTCCTTCTTGAAGGGAAAGGTGCATTTACAAGGCTGAATAGCATAGGAGTAGCTCATCCCGGATCAGAGCTGGATCTGGGTAGCAGAGTGATATTTAATGCTCCTGATACTAAGGCAGAACTTATCTCAAGGACTATCACCACTGGTGGAAAGGTCATTGCAAGAGGTGAGATGATAGGTAATGCCGATGGAGCAAAAGGTCATCTCGAATGTCATGGTCTTGTACTCTCCAGTGAAGGTACTCAGAGGGCCATCCCCATCCTCGAAGCAAATGTTGAGGATATCGAACTCTCCCATGAAGCCGCTGTCGGCAGGATAGCCAGAGAACAAATCGAATATCTTATGGCCCGCAGCCTTACGGAAGAAGAAGCTGTTGGAATGATCGTCAGAGGATTCCTCGAGGTGGGCATTCAGGGAATACCAGATGAGCTTAAGGCAAGCATCGATGAGACCATTGCCAAAATAGGGGAAAAGGCCATTTGATATCAAAATCCTTTATGGATGCGGGATATGTTTGATCGCCGCATCCTTCTTTACAGATGCTG